>DATBYL010000116.1:0-3619 GCA_036513735.1 Candidatus Acidiferrales bacterium | reverse complement strand
CACATTCCAATCGCCGCAACGTTTCCACTTCGCGCCCTGCGCGCAACGGCACTGCGTCCCGCATGGCCGCGGACATCCGCCGCCATCGCGCGCCCCAAACGAGAATCACGGCAAGGAATCCGCACAGCCAGACCGCCGGCAGAATTATGGGCGCCAAACGCGCTGCACTCGCGAAAGGAGTGGGAGTTGTTGACACAGACGCGTGCGAAATTACCGTCGCCGTCGGTTGGGTAAACGGCTGACTCAACTCATCCATCGCAAATGTAAGTCCCGTCTCAATTCCATCCGACGCCCGCACCCACGCAACATGGCCCCCAATCCCAACCAACAACGAAAACGGAATCAGAAATTTCAGCGACGCCGTCAACCAGAGCGCATACCGCGCCCGCGCCTGATTCTTTCTCAATATTAATGTGAGCAATCCCGCCACCACAGCGAATAGCGTCGACTGCCACAAATGATTCCCCACCGCCGGCGCAACCGCCGTCCACATCTCGGACAAATATTTCGCGATGATCACGGTTTGCCCTTTCTCTAAATATCCGCGCGAATGCCGCAGCTAGTTCCCCGAAGGCCGCTCCACTCCATCAATCACCACGAATTTCGCCGGCCCCTTCGCCGGCACAAGCTTTAATCCGAGTTGCTGCATCGCCGTAAAAAGTGAAGGAAATGCAGCGTCTCCCGTGGTCCCCAAACCTTCACCGGTATCGCGTGGATGCAATCCCGGCGTGGTGTCATCAATCGAAATTTGCAATTGCATATCAAACAGCTCCGTGTCCGCGACTCCCGTCTTATCAATCAGCGGACGGTCAATGCCGATACCGTCAAGGTAATGGCAAATCTCGTTGAGCGTCATTCCTCGCGCCCAGATCGTCACGTTTGCCCCGCTCGTTCGCCGCATGCCCATGAGGCAAAGAGGCTTGTCGCCCGGCTTGGGCGGTATCGCCAAATTCCACAATTCTTCGGGAACGCAACTTCCGGGCACCGTATGCGGAAGTTTCAGCCCGCCCTGGGCGACAGTCAGCTCGTAAACCGGAACTTCTCTCGTTTCGCGATGCACCTTTAACTTGAACCGATCTTCGAGAATCATTTGCAGCATCGGCCCGCGCATCATGGTCGGAGTTACGCTCTTCTCCGTTTCCGCGCTGATAAAAAATGTGTCCGACCGCAGCCACGCCGGCCCACCCTCAATCGGCAAGGGCTTGAACGCCAATCGCGGCTGGCGCACTCCATCTGGAAATTCAACGTAAGCAACTTCGATCAAGTGCGCCAAAGTGCTGCATGGCATGTCCATCCTACTGGAAGAATCGTTTCCTCCGCCTCCGCGCCCTGCGGCTGGAGGAACCGGCGAATTCTTGTCGCAAGGTTTCACTGACGCCACATCAAATTGCTCACGCGCCGGCGCCGCCGTATTTTGCCCGCGCCACGGCATCGCATGAGCCAAACCAAACACCACCGGCATAGCCAGCGCGGTAAATGCAGCGGCGCCAAGCAAAAACTTTTTTCCAGAATCCAATTTGCGCGTCGCGCCTGAAGTCATGATGCGTACAATACGCCGCTTCAAATCCGCGCCGGTAACTCCAGACACGCACGCCAGCGGCGATCCCACGCAAAACTCGCAAATCTTTAAAATACTTTCCGCATAAATCTGCCGCTCGCTTCCCAGCTCCAGCACTTCCTCATCGCAAGCAACTTCGCGCTCTTCCACCAGCCGCGTTCCCAAATACCACACCGCCGGATGAAACCAGAAAATCGCCTCCACCAACATGTGCAGCGCAGCAAATAAATTATCGCGACGCCGCACGTGCCAAATTTCGTGCGCAAGAATCGCTTCAACGTGCGCATCATCTAAGCGTTCGGAAATTCCCCTCGGCCACACCAATACCGGACGCGCGATTCCAAAAATTCCCGGCTCTAGAGAAGCGCTCGAAACGAACATCTCGATTCGCCGCGAGATTCCACCGGCTCGCTCCAATCGCCGCAACATCTCCACTTCGCGCCCGTCGAGCATCGGCACCGCGCCACGCATCGCCTTGGAAATCCTCCGCCATCGCGCGAACCAAATAAAAATCACGGCGAAGAATCCGCACAGCCACGCCGCCGCAAGAATCGCCGGAAGCTGATGCATCACACTCACCGAAAACTGTGAAGCAGCCGCCGGAGCGCTCCGAGAAACAATGTGCGCCACAGGCTGCGTGAATGGCTGACTAAACTCATCCATCGCAAAATAAAATTCCGCTTTAGATTGTCCCGCCGCTCGTGACCACCCCAGATCGCTCCCAATCACGTGCGTCCCAATCCCAACCAACAATGAAAACGGCACAAGAAATTTCAGCGACGCCGCCAACCACAACGCGTACCGCGCACGCGCCTGATTCTTCCGCAACGTCAACGTGAGCAATCCCGCCACCACCGCGAACAGCGTCGATTGCCATAAATGATTCCCCACCGCCGGCGCAACCGCCGCCCAAATCCCGGACAAATATTTCGCAATCATCATGATTTGTCCTTTCTCGACGATCTCCGTAAAACCAGCCTCTAATTCATCGAAGGTTTTTCCGCGTGATCAATCACAACAACTTCAACGGGCCCCTTCCCCGATTCCAATTTCAATCCAATCTGTTGTTGAATCGCGTCTAGAATCGCGGAGCCACCGGCGCCAGCCGAATCATCGTCTTCATCTGTCGTCCATCTGAGCGCGAAGTCGTACCTGCCCGTCAATCCAGTCTTATCAATAACAGTGCGGCCCACTTTCTGTGATAGCCACCGCGCGAAATTCTCCGTCGTAACACCCTGAGCGGAAACCTTCCCCTCTTCATCGGAGTTAAAACCTGCTCCCGACGGTTTGCCGTTCGGCAGTTTGTAACCGTTTTCGTAGGTGTCGCCCGCTTTCGCTTCGTGAAGTTTCGGGCCATTCTTCGCAAGCGTCAGCACATAAACAGGAAACTCTTTCGTTTCAGTGTGGGCAACGAGCTTGAAGCGATCCGCCAAAAGCGCTTGAAGCATCCGCTGCCGCGCCAGATTGCGGTCCACTGGTTTTAATTTCTTCAGCTCATCAGCAACGGAGCTATCCATTTTCGCGTCGATATCGTAACTTTCAGATTCGGCCCAGTTCGGGGCTCCCGCCACCCGGCCGTCATCGCCTCTATCACGCACGTTCAATCCGTACGCTTGACGAATCAGCCGCATTAGCGAAGCGTTCGCCGTCGTATATTCGTCGTCAGCGGTGCGCGAGCTGTGGCTGTTACCGCCCGACTTGTTCGGCTTGATCGACGCAACTTCGTATTTGTACTCCGGCACATTCGCGCTACCGTTTTGCGATTGCCTGCCGCGAAGCGCAGCTCGCGGCGCCGCATACGCAACACCAAACGCAATCGGCACAGCAATCGCAATCATCGCCGCCGCTCCAAGCAATAATTTCTTTCTGAAATTCAGTTTGTGCACCGCGCCATCCGACATAATCCTCACAATCCGTTTTTTCAAATCCGCACCGGTAACTCCCGATACGCAAGCCAGCGGCGATCCCACACAAAACTCACAAATCTTCAAAATACTTTCCGCGTAAACTTGTCGTTCGCTCCCAAATTCCAATACTTCCTCATCGCAGGCAACTTCGCGT
>DATBYL010000115.1:0-30768 GCA_036513735.1 Candidatus Acidiferrales bacterium | reverse complement strand
CTTTTTCGGAGATGAGGAGAGTCATGGCGGCTCTTTCTTCGTGCCTTACAAATTAATTCAGACGAAAGCGTAGGACGCGCGGGGCGGCGGCGTCAAGGATGAGCAAATCGCCGTCCTGAGTCGCAGCCATGCCTTTGATGTTTAAGTTTGTGAGCGACGGATCGATTTCCGAGAGAAGCTTGGATAATTTCTCGTGTTTTTCAGCGACGGCGAAAATGCGAAGCACGGGCGCGCTGGGAACGTTGGCGAGCAGGGCGATATATTTTTGCGTGGCGGCAAGAAAACAGGTGTCATTTTCGGCTGCGCCTGACACGCCCGTGTTCCGCACCCACTGATTCACGGTGCTGCTGTCGCTCGCAAGTTGTTCGACGAACGGTTGTGAGCAGCGGGCGGCATAGATTGTATTGTTCGGCGCAGCGACGACCTGATCCGCGAACACTAAACCTTCCTTCAAACCTTTCCCCAGCGGACCAATCTGGCGGCCGCGTGGATTGAAAACCATCACCGGCGCTTCACGCGATGCAACGTAGATGCTTCCATCGTCGGACACGGCGAGACTGACAGGCTTCTGCTTCGCTGGAATTGTGCGCATGCTCCGCTGAATCGTGGCCTCTTGAAGAAGAAACGTGTAAAGGACCCCACTGCTGCAATCGAGAACATAAATCATGCCGCCGTGATCCACAGCAGAAGCGCAGGGATCTTGGAATTTAACGGTCGGCGAGAAACTTTGCAGCGGATGGCCGCCGCGCGTGAATTTGTTGACGAAGCGATCGGGCTTGCCCATGTCGGCGATATAGACGGCCGCGAAATCGTCAGTGGCGATGCTGCGGGGATCGTCGAGCGTGCCGGGGCCGCTGCCTTTTGTGCCCCATGCGCCCAGATATTCGATGATCGGCGGCGCGGGTTTCGTTTGTTGCGCGCGAGTTGTGGAGCCGGAGCAGCCGGCAAAAAGCGCGGCGCACGATACGCTGATCATTAGGCTCAATGCTAGGGCAGTTGCGCGCATGAACGAGTTCAGCGGTGCTTCGATTTGACCGCCGCAGGCTTGTTGAGCATTTCTCCTTCGCGGAGACGGCGCACGGAAGTTTGATGCATCACGTAGGTGCGTTCCTGGCGCGGTTCTTTTTCAGTGAGCGCGGTGAAATGGAAAACGGGATCGCCTTTGCCGGCCGTTTTATCCACGGTGATTGGAAAATATCCGCACAAATCACTTTCGACGTACGCAGTTTCGTAGCGAGACTTTCCGCCGCCCCACGTATACACGCGAATTAAACTGAAATCACAGGCTTGTCCTTCGCCGCCCATTGTTCCGGCGACGAGATATTGCGCGCGATCCCCCTGAGAAGTTTGAACTCGATTCAGCACGAACCACGCGACGGGATGCATTCCGGAAGATGTGGCGTAATCGCGCAGCGTGCCGGGCAAACTTAATTCAATGAAGCGCGCGAGCACCCATCCGGCAAGTTGCGGAACGGCCGCCCCGGGCGCGCCGGCAGGTTGCTGCGATGGATCATTGCCGGTGACGAGAAGCGCCTGATTCGCTTGCGGAGAATCGGCGCTGCCTGTGCTTGGAGCGCTTGACGCTGAAGTTGGCGTGACGGTGATGAAGAGCCAGTCCTCGCGCTTCGGCGGCTCGGGCTTGTCGGCCGATTTACCCGCGGCCAATTTATCTGGCGCGGATTTATCTGCCGCAGATTTATCCGCGGCAACTTTGTCGGCGGCGGCTTTTTCTTTCGCGGCGCGCGGAGATGCCGTTGTCGGCGGCGGTGCTGCATCAGCAGTGGCGCGCGCTAAAATTAAAACGTGGACGCTGCCGGGAAGTTGGTAGATGCGCTGAGAATTGCGCCCGGGTTCCAGGCGAAGATTGGTGGTAACTTTTGTGCGTCCCGTCGCTTGCAGCGGCATGGGCTTCGCTTTGGTGATGAGTTCTTCTTCTTTTAGCCAGGTGGCGCCATCGACGATGCGGCGGCCGTCAACCCATCCGGTTACACCTTTTGTGGTGCGGATTTTTGTGAGCGTGTCGCTGTGGCCCAGAATTTCTACTTTTTCGCCCCAGTGAATTTCCGCGGCAAGCTGGCGCACTTGCGCGGTAGTGCTCCAAACATTTACGGTTGGTTCAGCGACGTATGCTTCGTCAGCCACGTGATGGCTGGTGTGAAATTTCCAATAGAGAAGGACGGCTACCAATAGAATAAAAGCGACGACAATTATTTTACGCGAGCTACCGTGCATCAGATCTCATTCTCCATTGCGGAAGTTTATTCTACACTACGCGCGACGATTGTCCCGGCGCGCAAACGGGGAATTTCCTGAAGGCAAAGGCGAGGGCGGCGCGCATTCTGCTATCATGCTGCGCCAGCGGACCGAAACCGTTTCGGCCGAAACGCCATTTTACTTGCGGGGGATTTCACATGGACTTTCTCGATAAGCTACGGCCTTTTACTTTGCTGGTTCTGCGATGCATGCTGGCTTTGCTTTTTATTTATCACGGCTATCCGAAAATCGAACACGGCATCGCGGGCACGGAACAATACATGGTGAGCGTGGGATTGCCTTCATACTTCGCATACATTTCGGTGGCGCTGGAAGTTGGCGGCGGAGTTTTGCTGGTGCTGGGACTGGCGACCCGACCCGTGGCGCTACTGCTGGCGATCGAAATGGGCGTTGCCATGTGGAAAGTGGATCTGACGCACGGTGTAAGGGCTGTGCCGGATTATCAATTCCCGCTAGCGCTTGGCGCGGCTGCGTTGGCGCTGGCAAGTTTTGGCGCGGGCAGTCTTTCGTTGGATCATGCGTTTTTCGGACGCGGCTCGAAAGCCCGGCCAAAGCCGAAGGCATAATTTTCACAAAATACCGGGGAACAATTTCCTCACATCGCTCGTTCATTAGATAAGACAAGCGCGGGCTTGACGGCGTCTTACTATGCACGGACATCGTCAATGCTGGGCTTGGACTGTGGGGCGACATGAATACTTTGCTGCAAGACATCCGCTACGGAATTCGCAATCTCTTGAAGACGCCCGGATTTACAGCCGTCGCGATTCTCACTCTGGCTCTGGGCATCGGCGCGAATAGCGCGCTATTTTCTGTGGTGAATGGAGTTTTGCTGAATCCGCTTCCCTACCCCGAACCGGACAAAATAATCTCCGTTTACGCGAAGACCAGCAGCTTCGGAAATAGTTCGATCACGTATTTGAATTATTTGGACTGGCAGAAAAATAACCACTCATTTTCGGCGATTTCTGCGCGACGAAACGATGATTTGTTCTTGACCGGCGTTGGCGAAGGCGTGCGTCTGCGTGGCGTGATGATTTCCGCGGACTTTTTCACCGTCATGGGAGTGAATCCGATTGCCGGCAGAACATTCCGTCCGGAAGAAGATCAGGTCGGAGCAGCGCCGGTCGCGCTAATTGGCGCTGGATTATGGGCGCGGAAATTCGGCTCGGATCCGAATATCGTCGGCAAAGCCATCACGCTTTCAGGCAAGTCCTATGTGGTAGTTGGAGTGATTCCCGCGAGCTTCAGTCTCTACCTGAACCCCAACGAAGTTTATATTCCGATTGGCCAGTGGAACGATCCTACGTTTCGTGATCGCAAAGTGAGCATGGGAGCTCATGCATTTGCGCGATTGAAGCCCGGAGTCACGCTTCAACAAGCGCAAGCGGATATGGACGTCGTAGCTCGAAATCTCGCGGCGGAATATCCCGAAGCGGACAAAGGCATGGGGATTGTGCTTGTTCCGCTGAAGCAAGACATGGTCGGCGACATTCAACCAATTCTGTTGATGCTGCTCGGCGCCGTCGGATTTGTCTTGCTGATTGCGTGCGCAAATGTGGCGAATTTACTGCTCGCGCGTTCCACCGGACGCACGCGCGAATTCGCGATTCGGTCAGCATTGGGCGCAGGACGTGCGAGAGTGATCCGTCAACTTTTGACGGAGAGTGTTCTGCTGGCAATTGCTGGCGGTGGACTGGGACTTCTGATTGCGTATTCCGGAACGAAAGCGATTCTGCGAACTCTTCCGCAAGCATTGCCGCGCGCGCATGAAGTTGGATTGGATTTCCGCGTGGTGTTATTCACGTTGGGAATTTCGTTGCTGGTGGGGGCACTGTTTGGGCTGGCGCCGGCGCTGAAATTATCGCGTACCGGCGTGGCGGAAACGCTGAAGGAAGGTGGAAGAGGATCGAGTGGTGCGCGGCACAAGACACAGAGTACATTTGTGGCCATTGAGTTGGCCCTGGCGCTAGTGCTTTTGGTTGGCGCGGGATTGATGATTCGCAGTCTGACAGCTTTGTGGAACGTGAATCCCGGATTTAATCCGCACAATGTTTTGACGTTTAACACCACGCTGCCGCCGGGGCTGGCGGCAAATCCACAAGGGCTTCGCGCCGTGATGCACCAGATTCATGGACAGTTGGCGGCAATTCCCGGAGTGCAAGCGATCTCCATGCAAGGCGGATCGATGCCCATGCAGGGCGATTCCGAATTGCCATTCTGGAAAGAAGGCCAGACGAAACCGGCGTCACAGGATGACATGACGGAAGCGCTGTTCTATCTCGTGGAGCCGGAATATTTGAAGGCGATGGGAACTCCGTTACTGCGCGGAAGATTTTTCACGGAACAGGAAAACGAGCACGCCGCACCAGTTGTCGTAATCGACGAAGTTTTCGCGAAGAAATATTTTCCAAATGAAGATCCGATTGGAAAACGAATCAATTTGGCCATTCTGGATTCGCAGCCGGAAATTATCGGCATAGCCGGCCACGTGAAACATTGGGGATTGGATTCCGACGCGACCGCTACGATTCAAGCGCAAATGTATTTGCCGTTCATGCAAATTCCGGACCGCTTGATGCCGCTGGTGGCGACGTCGATCGGCCTAGTGGCGCGAACGCAAGGCCCGCCGGGAGATGAGGCCAATGTAATTCGTACTACGATGGCGCAGGTAAACAGCAATGAAGTTGTTTACGGCGTGCAGACAATGGATGAAGTCGTTTCCGACTCGCTGGCCGACCGAAGATTTTCGATGATTCTGCTGGGAGTTTTCGCGCTGCTGGCGCTGGTGCTTTCGAGCATCGGAATTTATGGCGTGATTTCCTATTTAGTCGGACAGCGCACGCATGAAATTGGAATTCGCATGGCACTGGGCGCGCAACGGGGCGATGTTCTGAAACTGGTGATTGGACAAGGAATGCGCATGGCGCTTGTCGGTGTGGCAATTGGATTGGCAGCGGCGATGGCGTTGACTCGGCTGATGTCCAAGATGCTGTTTTCCGTAAGCGCGACCGACCCAATTACTTTGATTGGAGTTTCAGTGCTGCTGACTGTCGTGGCCTTGTTGGCGTGCTACATTCCGGCACGGCGGGCGATGCGGACGGATCCGATTATTGCGTTGCGATATGAGTAGCCGCGAAGGGTTGGGCTCTTAAACGTCATTCTTCTCCATTCGAAATGTGATTCGAATGTCTTGCGCTGACTCTGTCGTCGTTTATTTAGTACTTGGTACTATAGTTTTCTTGACACAGATAGACCAACCGCGCTACCCTGAACCGCAGAGTTGGACGATCCATTCATATCATCGTTTCAGTAATGGATCTCGCCCTTCCTGCCGGAACCAAAAATCCATCTTTTCGACGGTTGCGCGTAAGAATATGAAAACACGAGAGTTAACGGTAAGTCCTTTGTTTTGATATTCATGCCCAGATCGCACGGCTTAACTCCTTTGTTTTCACACTGATGCTCAAAACAGGGGGGAGGGGGTGGGATAACCAAATGGTACTGGACCGGATCGAGCGCCGTTATATTGGCAGCGCCAGTTTACAGCCGGTATGGCTTGCATTTGTAGAGCTACCCTTCAGGGTAGCAGCCTTGTCTTGACGGTTTGCGATGCCGAGAAACCGCACAGATGCCGCCCGCGAAGGGCGGCTCTACAAGAGCATTATCGCGCTTGAGCTTGCGAGCCGCCTTGCGGAACTTGATTCGGAGCAGGCGCGTAGACGGGATAGTCCGCTTTGGGAATTACGATCCACGCTACGAAGTAACCGAGGATCGCGGGCACGAATGGTACCGGGAAAAGAACCAGCAGCACTGCGATAAGACGGACCATCGTGGGATCCATATCCCAATATTCGGCGAGGCCGCCGCAGACGCCGGCGATTTTGGAATCTGTGACGCTGCGTTCGAGGCGCTTGTGCGGGCGCGGATAGCAATTTGTATACGCCGTGGCGCTGGTTTGGCGAGCGCCGCACAAATAGCAGAAGTTTGATTCGTTGACGATTTCCCGGCCGCATGATGAGCAGTACATTTGTCGCCTCCTGCGCGGTTCCAAGTTGCGCGCGTTTCAGTACAGTTCGCGCTGAAGCACTCTGGAATGCCGCGCCGTTCTATGCTCTTATACGGACGAGGATACCAAAAAGTTCCCTCGATTGAACGCGGATTTAGTAGGCCAGCAGATCGTGAACGGCGGAGACGATGTTTTCAGTTTGGGGCAGGATCGCGTCTTCCAGTTTGGGCTGATAGGCGCAGAACGTGTCCATGGCGGCTACGCGGCGGACGGGCGCGTCCAGATCACCAAATAGCTCGTCGGCGATGCGGGCGGCGATTTCGGCGCCGTAGCCCCAGGAAAGCGTGTCCTCATAGGCGACGATGACGCGATTGGTCTTGGTGACGCTGACGGCGATGGCTTCCCAGTCGTAGGGAGAAAGCGAGCGGAGGTCGATGACCTCGACAGAGACGCCTTCGCGTTCGAGTTGGGCGGCGGCCACCTCGGCACGATGGACTAACGCGCCGTAAGTGATGATGGTGCAGTCGTTGCCTTCGCGCATCACTCGCGCTTTGCCGAGCGGAATTGTGTAATCCGGGCCGGGATCTTCGGAGCGATTGTAAGGCTGGCGATAAAGATGCTTGTGCTCCAAAAACATTACCGGATCATCGCAACGGATTGAAGTGCGCAGAAGTCCTGCGAGATCGAGTGAAGTGGATGGCATCACGACGCGCAGTCCGGGAGTGTGCGTGAAAATAGTTTCGCCGCACTGGCTGTGATAAATCGCGCCGCCGGTGAGATATCCGCCGATGGGAACGCGAACCACTGCGGGAGATGCGAAGCCTCCCGCTGAACGCCAGCGCATTAACGCGAGTTCGTTGCGAAGTTGCATCATGGCGGGCCAGATGTAATCGAAGAATTGAATTTCGACGACGGGCTTAAGTCCGCGAATGGCCATGCCGATGGCGCGGCCGACGATATTGGCCTCGGCGAGCGGAGAATTGAAAACGCGCTCGGCGCCGTAAGTGCGTTGCAAACCGGACGTGGCTTTGAAGACGCCGCCCTTCCCTTTCACTTTGTCGATATTTTCTTCGCGGCTGACGTCGGCAACATCTTCGCCAAACACGACGATGCGTTCGTCGCGCGCCATTTCCGCGGAGAGCGTGGCGGAAACCATCTCGACCATCGTTTTTGGTTCGCCTTTGAAAACGGGAGCGACATCGAATGATTTTGAAGTGCCGTCAACGTCCGGCGAGTAAATCCATTTTGTAATGGAATCGACCGCGGGCAATTCGGCGACGAGAGCTTTATCGGCGGCATCTCGAACTTCGAGCTCGACTTCTTTTTCGATTTTTTCTAGATCTTTTTTACTCAGGATGTCTTCGTTGACGAGGAACTGGGAGAACTTCTTGATTGGATCGCGGCGATCTTCGTCAGTGCGTTCGGCTTCGCACTTGTAAAGTTTTTCGTCATCGGAGAGCGAATGGGAATAAGGGCGCGTGACGTGCGCGTGAATCAGCGCTGGACCTTTACGCGAGCGGCAATATTCCACGGCCCGCTGAAACGTGGCGTAACTTTCCAGAACGTCCGTGCCGTCGCATTCCTGAATGAGCAGACCGGGATATCCGGCGACCAGTTTGGAGATGCTGCCGCCCGCGGTTTGCACTTCGACGGGAACGGAAATGGCGTAGCCGTTATCTTCGACGAGATAGATGACCGGCAATTTTTTCTGGCACGCGGTGTTCAGCGATTCAAAAAATTCGCCTTCGCTGGTGGCGCCGTCGCCGGAAGAAATGTAGACAACTTCGTCGCCGTAGTGCGTGACGTATTTTCCGAGCGGCGCTTTTTCCGCGGCCTTCAGCGCTTTCGGATGATCGTCGTAATAGAAGGAGGCTTCCGCGATACCAACTCCGTGCAGAAATTGCGTGCCGGTTGGCGACGAGCGGCTAACGATATTTAATTTCGGATGGCCCCAGTGCGAAGGCATCTGGCGTCCGCCGGAGTTGGGATCGTCCTTTGCGCCGACGGCTTCGAGCAGCATTTCGTAGGGCGTCATTCCGAGAGCGAGACAGAGCGCGCGGTCGCGATAGTAGGCGCAGAACCAATCGTAGGCGGGCTTCAGCAACTGTCCGGCGGCGACGAGAACTGCTTCATGACCTGCGCCACTGATTTGAAAATAAATTTTATTTTGACGTTTGAGCTGAATTTCGCGGTCGTCCAAACGTCGGGAAAGCAACATGGTGCGATACATCTGGACGAGCTGCTTTTCGGTTAGCCCGTAATACTTTGCGGCGGCGGATTTGGCAGGCTTCGGGCGCGTCTGAACGGGCATGTGCGGTTCCCTTACTTTACAGGAGACTGTGCAGCCGGACAATTATAGCGAATCTGGTGACACTGTTAGCGCGAAATTGACGAAATGTTGTTGGACGCTATTGTTGAATTCGTTTCCTAGCGTTCGCGGGCTGCGCGGTCGGCTGCGCGCTGGCCATGAAAAAGCTCATCGAATTGTTTCGCAGATTCGGCGAAGTCGGGATCACCCTGACGCACAACTTTCGGCGACGAGTCCTTGAAGGGCGCTTCGGTTGGAATTCGATCGACCCAGCGCTGATGCGAAAGTTTTTCGTGGTCGGAGAAATCCAGACGCACGAATAATTTCAAATGATCGGGCGCGCCTTCTTTTTTGGCGGCTTCGCGATCGAGTTTATATTCGAGTTTATTGGTGAGATGGAACGCCTGCCGCCAACTATCGAGCCGGTGGCGAGCCTGCTGAGCGACATCTTCGCTGGTGCCGAAACTAAAGATGAAATATGTTTGAGCCATGTCTCTCGATATAAAGGCCCGCGCCGGAAAATGTCAAGTGAACTGAGAAATTTTCTGTTAACGGATATGCATTTTTTCCACGGCTGGACGCGTTGACGCGTATCGTGGCGATGGTTAATATGTGTGCCGGAGCGTTTGAGTTGCTGCGTAGAATCACAACTTGCCTGGTGTTAGTAGCGCTCGCGGGAATTTACGCGATGCCGCTGGCCGCTGCTTTGTCGTCCAGCGCAATGGAATGCTGTACGACGGGCATGTGTCCGCGGCCCAGACGGACGATGAGCCACCATCAAACGCATGAAGAAATGCCGGACTGCGCGATGGGCGAGCTGAAAGGCTCACTGCGAAAGTGCGAGATGGCCGCGTGCAACGCGCAAAAAGATAACGCAGTCAACATAGGATTATTTGTTTTATCGGCACCGATGCAAATTGTACGAAGTGCGGAGCAACTTCCGATCGCTGTTACAGCTCCGGTATTAGAACGTGTATTGTCTTCAATTCCAGATACACCTCCTCCTCGAATTTCGCAGTCCTAATTCGCTGAATTCTTAAGGAAAAAACTGCGGGGACGTGTGTCCTGCGCGGGCGAATTCCGTTTCATTTCTGGTTCAACACTTCGAGGAGAGTGAAAGTCATATGCGGGCTCGAATTTGCATTGTGATTTTTCTGGCGCTGTGCGGCGCGACAGCAAGTTTCGCGACGATATTTGGAACGGTAAAAGGGATCGTCCACGATCCGCAGCATCGGCCCATTCACGGAGCGACGATTACGCTGAAGGCGAAACTTTCCGACTGGAAACAAACTGCAACAACGAATGACGACGGAGAGTTTGTGTTCAACGCGGTTCCGATTGGTGATTATTCGGTGACAGTATCAGCGGATGGATTTCAGAACGCTGCACAGGAAATTGCGGTGAGTTCAGGCTCTGCGCCAGTGCTGCATTTCGGATTGGAATTGGCGACGGCGAGCCAGTCCGTGACGGTGACGGCGGATGCGGTCACCGCTGCGCCGGATTCGGTGACGCCGACGTCGACGATAAATCGTCAGGACATTCAGCAGACTCCGGGCGCGGACCGGACGAACAGTCTGGCGATGATCACCGATTATGTGCCCGGGGCTTACTACACCCACGATCAGTTGCACGTGCGCGGCGGACATCAGGTGAGCTGGCTGGTGGACGGAGTTCCGGTGCCGAACACAAATATCGCTAGCAACGTAGGGCCGCAATTCGATCCGAAAGATGTGGACGTGATGGAAATGCAGCGCGGAAGTTATGACGCGGAATATGGCGATCGAACTTACGGAGTTTTCAACGTGCTGCCGCGTACCGGATTCGAGCGCAATAATCAGTGTGAGTTGACGACTAGCTTCGGAACATCTCTGCAAACAAATGACGCAGTGAACTGCGGAAGCCACACGGATCGGCTCGCATACTATGTGAGCCTGAACGGGAATCGCAGCGATTTGGGATTGGAAACGCCGGTCGGGCAAATTATTCACGACGCGGAAAATGGATTTGGCGGATTTGGTTCGTTGATTTTCAATTTGAATTCGACGAATCAATTGCGGCTGGTGACTTCTCTGCGGAAAGACTACTACCAAATTCCGAACGCACCCGGCGATTTGCTCGCAGATGGCGAACACGAAGCGGATACATTTATAAACTTTTCTTGGGTACACACGTTTCCGAAAAATTGGGTGATGACGCTTTCTCCGCTATATCACTTCAATATTGCGAACTACAACAGCAATCCAAATGATTTCCCGACGAGCACGACAGACGATCGCGGTTCCACGTACGCCGGCGGGCAAGGCATCATCAGCGGAGAAGTGGCGCGAAATAATATTCAAGCAGGATTTTACGGATTCTGGCAGAGGGACGACCAGTTTTTCGGGGTAATTTTTAATGACGGCAGTAATCCAAATTTTCAAGATCGTGAAATTGTTACCGGACATCTTTCAGAAATTTTCATCGAGGATAAAATTCAACTGACGTCGTGGCTAAATGTGAATGGCGGAATCCGGGAATCGTTTTTTTCCGGAAGCATTTCAGAGAATGCCGCGAGTCCGCGCGTGGGCGTTGCCATTACGGTGCCGCGTTTGCGTTGGGTATTTCGCGGATTCTACGGAAAGTTTTATCAGGCGCCGCCGCTGCTTACGGCGAGCGGGCCGCTGCTGGAATTTGTGAACGCGAGCGACCTGGGATTTATTCCGCTGCGCGGGGAGCGCGACACGGAATATCAATTCGGCGTAAGCGTGCCGTATCACGGATGGTCACTGGACATCGATAGCTTCCGAACTCATGCCACAAATTTCTTCGATCACAACAATGTGGGCGATTCCAATATTTTCTTTCCGTTGACGATTAGTGAAGCATTAATTCGGGGATGGGAAGCAACAGTTCGTTCACCGCGGTTGTGGCGCAGAGGGCAGGTTCATCTTGCGTATTCCAATCAAATTGCATATGGCGCGGGGGCGATCAATGGAGGGTTGACGGACTTTTCGCCGCCTTCGGGATTTTTCCTGCTGGATCACGACCAACGGAACACTTTGAACGCGGGGTTTGAAGTGAATCTGCCGTGGCGAACATTTGCCTCTACAAATGTTTATTACGGATCCGGATTTACGGATGGCGACGCACTGCCGGGAGGGCCGACGCACCTGCCGGGCCACACAACATTTGACGTCACGGCGGGAAAGGAATTTGGCGAACGATTTTCGTTATCGGTGACGGCGCTGAACGTTGCGAATCGTCATCTGCTGATTGACAACAGTCTGACGTTTGGCGGAGTTCATTACAACGATCCGAGGGAGATTTACGCGCAGCTTCGGTGGCGATTTCATTACTGAAATTCCGCCCAAGAAATTGGAATATAATTGATATGAATTTAGGGCGGAGGAAAACGATTTGAGCGAACGACGTTGGAATATTGCAGGTGTGTTGTCCGCGCTATCGGTGTTGACGATCGCAGGAATTTTTTGTGCGGGATGCGAAACGGCTCCCGTACAGAATCAAGATCCAGCAGGGACGCGGCGATTTTCGATGAGGGGAAAAGTAATTACGATCGATAAGCCGACACAGGAAATTGTTGTGGATCACGAGGCGATACCGGGATTTATGGGCGCGATGGCGATGCCTTATCCGGTGAAGGATGCGAAGTCATTGGATCAGCTTTCCGTGGGAGACGAAATTCGCGCGGATGTTGTAGTGACTGACGGCAAGCCTGTGCTGGAAAACATTATCGTCACGAAGAAAGCGAGCGGGACAGCAGCGCCTTCGGGCGCGGCGGAATTGATGCCGCAGCCGGGAGAAGATGTGCCGGACTTTAAACTGGTGAATCAAGATGGGCGCCGGATTTCGCTGAAACAATTCCGGGGCAAAGCGGTGTTGCTTACATTTATTTACACGCGGTGCCCGCTGCCGGATTATTGTCCGCTGATGAATACGAATTTCTCTACGATTGAAGAATCGCTGAGGAAAAATACTCCGGCGTTTGCGTCCACGCACCTGCTGAGTATCAGCTTCGATTCTAAGAATGATACGCCCGCGGTGCTGCGAAAGTATGGCGATGGTTATTTGAAGTCGAGCGGTGACAAGGTGTTCGACCACTGGGAATTTGCGGTCACTTCAGCGGACGAAATGACGGAGATGGGAAAGTTTTTTGGCCTGACAGTGAAGGAAGATCAGGGACAGATCGTTCATTCAATGAGCACCGCAATTATTTCGCCCGACGGAAAAATCTTCAAGTGGTATCACGGCAACGATTGGAAATCGGCGGATGTGCTGAATGATTTGCTGAGCGCTGCGGGAAGTAAAACTACGGCAAGTCGTTTAGAATCCGAGCACGCGGTTGCCGATGGATACGCCTTCTAAAATTCCTGCGACAAAATCACGCTGGCTCACTCGCGGCGTCTTCGGAATTGGACTTGCGAGTTTGTGTTCCGACTGGGGACATGAAATCGGCACGTCGCTACTTCCGATCTTGTTGGCCGGACTTGGCGCGCCCGCGTATGCGCTGGGCGTAATCGAAGGAGTTGCCGATGGAGTTTCCAGTTTTGCAAAACTTGCGGGCGGATGGATTGCCGATCGTCCATATTTGCGAAAGCCGGTTGCCATTGCTGGATATTTGCTGACCGGGCTTTCCACATTTGCATTCGGATTTGTAGGAACTTGGCCGCAGGTGCTTGCGTCGCGCGCGATTGGTTGGATGGGGCGCGGAATTCGCGGGCCGGCGCGGGATGTTTTGCTGACGGACGCGGTGGCGCCGGAATTAGTTGGACGCGCATTTGGATTTGAACGCACGATGGATACCATCGGCGCGATTCTTGGACCGTTGTGTGCGACGGCGCTGATCGCAATGATGAGCGTGCGCATGGCCATGCGCTGGACATTATTGCCCGGCGCGCTTGCGGCGGTGGCGATTGCGACGCTTGTGCCAACCGGCGTGCGCGATGGAGAGCATCACGCGCTTCCCTTCACTACGAGCCTTTCGAGATTGCCGCGCGAGTTTCGAGGATTCCTGAAGTGCGTGGCGCTATTTGGTTTGGGCGATTTCGCACACACGCTGTTGATTCTTCGCGCGGTACAATTGCTTACGCCGGAATATGGAATTGTTCGCGCCGGAGGAATCGCGGTGGCGCTCTACACATTTCACAACGTGATTTATGCGGCGGCATCGTATCCGGCAGGCGTGGCCGGAGACAAACTTGGGCGGCGCGGGATATTGGTAGTGGGATATTTATTGGCGGCGGTAATGTCCGTTGGATTTATTTTCGCGCCGGCGCGTCTGCCGGAATTAATCGGATTGTTTGGTCTGGCGGGATTTTACGTGGCGATTCAGGACACGCTTGAAAAAAGCGTGGCTGCGGAATTATTGCCGCGAGAAATACGCGCAACTGGATTCGGCGTGCTGGCGACAGTGAACGGAGTCGGAGATTTTTTCTCAAGCATTATTGTGGGATTTCTTTGGACTGAAGTTTCGCCCGCCGCGGGATTTATTTATGCGGCAGCGCTGACGGCGGTGGGTGGATTGCTTTTGCTATTCAGTTCACGTGGCGCGGTTCCTTCGAGAATGTGATCCCAGTTCGTGTGGTAGAAACTCCCTCAAATACGGACGGTTGAATCGTCGCGCGCGGCGTGGTACGGTAAGCGAACAAAAGGCGAAGCACGTGGACGAGGTGCGATGATGGCGCAAACATTGGCAGTACGCATGGCGGGCGGCAATGCGCTATCTCGCGTGCGGGAAATCCGCGAAATTATTGAGCAGCTTGCGGCGCGCGATACTACCGGCGAAGTCATCACTGCGATTCATCACATTCTTGCGCGCGACGCGAAATTTGCGCCGATTCCGTCGTGGGTGCGGCCGGAACTTGCTGGCGCGTTTTCTGCGAAAGGAATTTCGCAACTTTATACGCATCAAGCGGCCGCGGCGGAAATGGTGCGCGCGGGAAAAAATGTTGTAGTGGTGACGCCGACTGCCAGCGGAAAAACACTTTGCTACAACGTGCCGGTGGTAAATGCAGTTTTGGAAAATATGAACACGCGGGCGCTGTATTTATTTCCCACGAAAGCGCTGGCGCAAGATCAACTTGCGGAATTGCACGATTTGGCGAAGCGCGTTGATAACGCGTTTGGCGTTTATACGTATGACGGCGACACGCCTTCGGATGCGCGCTCCGCGATTCGCGAGAAGGGCCACATTGTTCTGACGAATCCGGACATGATGCACACCGGAATTCTGCCGCATCACACAAAGTGGCAGCGGCTGTTCGAGAATTTGCGGTACATCGTGCTTGACGAGCTGCACACGTATCGCGGAGTTTTCGGAAGTCACCTGTGCAATGTGCTGCGGCGATTGCGGCGCATCGCGAACTTCTACGGATCGACGCCGCAATTTATTTGCAGTTCGGCGACGATTGCGAATCCGGGCGAGCTGGCCAGCCGCCTTATAGAGGATAAGGTCGAAGTGCTAGACGAGAACGGCGCGCCGGCCGCTGAAAAAGTTTTTGTGTTTTACAATCCGCCGGTTGTGAATCGGTATCTTGGTATCCGGCGGAGTTACATTCATGAATCGTCCCGTCTTGCACAGGAATTTCTGAAGCGCGATTTGCAAACTATGGTTTTTGCGAATAGCCGCCTACACACCGAAGTGCTTCTTACATATTTGCAACAGGCGTTTCCTGCAAGTCCCGGCTCGCCGCAAAATGTGCGCGGATATCGCGGTGGATATTTGCCGGGCGAGCGGCGCGAAATCGAGCGCGGATTGCGCGAAGGGCGCATCCGCGGAGTAGTCACAACGAACGCGCTGGAGTTGGGAATTGATGTTGGATCGCTGGATGCGGTGGTGATGGCCGGATATCCGGGAACGATTGCGTCAACATGGCAGCGTGCGGGCCGCGCGGGCCGGCGGAGCGGAAGTTCGTGCGCGGTGATGGTGGCAAGTTCTTCTCCGCTGGACCAATATGTGGCGCGGCATCCGGATTATTTTTTCGGGCGATCGCCGGAACATGCTTACATTCAGCCGGATAATTTGGAAGTGCTGGTGAATCATTTGAAGTGTGCGGCGTTTGAGCTGCCGATTTCCGCTGAAGATAAATTCGGCGCGGTGGACGTGCCAGTGCTTTGCGAGCGTATGGCGGAGGCCGGATTCCTGCATCGCAGCGGCGAGCACTGGCACTGGACGCAGGAAGCGTATCCGGCGGACACGGTGAGCTTGCGCTCGGTTACATCGGACAATTTTGTAATTGTGGATATTACGGACGCGGCGGAAGTGATCGGCGAAGTGGATTTTTCGAGCGCGCTTACGACCGTTCATCCGAAGGCAATCTATTTGCATCAGGGAACGCAGTATCACGTGGAGAGAATGGATTTTGACGAGCGCAAAGCGTATGTGAAGCGCGTGGACGTGGACTATTACACCGACGCGATTCGTTACACGCAGGTGCGCGTGTTGGAGATTGCTGATCATGCGCGAGTGACGCGGGAAAACGAAGAGACGGACTTAAATGCGTCACGAGTTCACGGCGATGTGCTGGTGCGTTCACAAGTGGTGGGCTTCAAGAAAATAAAATTCTTCACGCATGAAAATGTGGGCGCCGGGAAATTGGAATTGCCGGAAAATGAAATGCACACGACGGCGTGTTGGACTACGCTGGATCGCGCGCTGGTCGAGTCACTTCCCTATGCAGTGAGCGAGCGGCAGGACGGCATGCGCGGGGTGCTGCACGCGATGCATAGCGTGGCCACTTTGCTGCTGATGTGCGACGCGCGCGACTTGGGAATTGCGATTGGCGAACGGCCGCCTTCGCCGGGCATCGCGCCGGCCGCTAAAGGTTGGGAGCCGACACGCGAATTGAAGGAAATTATTTCTGGCGCGCCGGAAAAAGAATTCTTCGAGCCAAATTTATATTTGTATGACGCCTATCCGGGCGGAATCGGATTCAGCGAGCCGCTGTTCCGCGCGCACAGTTTGCTGTTGCGCAAAACTCGCGAACTGATTGCGGCGTGTACGTGCGAGAAAGGCTGTCCTTCATGCGTTGGGCCGGGCAGCGAAGGAAACGAGCGCGCGAAGGAAGCGGCGCTGGCGATTTTGGATCGGTTGGGAGCGACGTAATATGCAGGTCATAATTCGAGAATCGAATTGAATTGATGGAGCGCGATTGAGTTCTTCGGGCACATTGCACGACAAGTTTTCTCGTATCGTGGCGCTTCGGCCGTCACGCAAGAATGCGTCGGCGGAAATTCGCGTGCGCGAAACTTCGCTCGTCGAAAACGATGCGGGTGAAATGGCGCGGTTAACTGGCGCGACCGTTCAGCGAAATCGATACGGAGAACATCTTGTGATTCGGCGATGGTATGCCACACCGGAACAATGTTTGCATGCGGGCGACGAGAGGGCGCAACAGGCATTGAGTCTTCTACTTTCTGAAAACGCAGCGGCACAAAAACAAAATTTGAAAAAACGGCGTCCGCCATGCGATGCGGCGTTGGCTGCTGATCCTTCGCAGTGGCTTTTTTTGGATACGGAGACGACTGGACTCGTGGGCGGATCGGGCACATACGCGTTTCTGGTTGGCCTGGCGTGGTGGGATTCAGGTGGCCTGCAAGTCGAACAACTTTTCATGCGAGATTTTGGCGAAGAGCATTCGCTGCTTTTGGCGCTGGATGAAAGACTGGCGGAGCGGCGCGTGCTGGTCACATTCAACGGAAAAAGTTTTGATTGGCCGCTGCTGGAAACGCGTTTCCGAATGACGCGCAGTATTTCGCCGCGCATCCCGGCTGCGCATTTGGATTTTCTTCATCCGGCGCGGCAACTCTGGCGGCCTCGCCTTAGTTCTGTGCGGCTCTCTGAACTTGAACGGCATGTGCTTCATGTTTCGCCGGGATCAAAATTGGATTGGACGCGCGACGGTGACATGAATTCCGGCGACATTCCGGAAGCGTATTTCAGTTTTGTGCGCGGCGGGCTTTGCGCGCCGCTCGTGCCGGTGTTTCAGCACAATCAAATGGATTTGCGCGGATTGGCTGCGCTGGCGGGGCACGTGCTGGAAATTCTTGCAGGGCCGCAGGATGCTGAAGCCGCCGATGATGGGCAACAGTCGCTGGATATGTACGGACTTTCGCGCTTGCTGACGCAACGCGGCGAACACGGACGCGCGCGAAAAGTTTGCCAGGCGGCTTTGACAGCCGGATTGCCTGCGGAACATGACCGCGCCGCACGGCGGGATTTGGCGCGATTTGCGAAGCGGGCGGGCGATTTTCCGGGAGCGGTTGAGTTGTGGGAGAGCTTGGCTGGTGTGACGGCGAGGACGCGCACAAAAACAAGACAACATGTTGCGCGGAAATCTCTGGCCCGAGATCAGTCGCGCACTCTTGAACGGATTTTGCGGCGCGGCGCCATCGCCAAACCGGAAATATTCCTCGATGAATCTGAACTTCGCGCGGCACTCGAAGCTTGCGAACAACTTGCGATTCATTTTGAACACCGTGCTCGCGCAATCGATCGAGCGATGCAACTGACGCAGCGTGGCATCACACTTTTGAACCACAGCCAGAATATTCGCGAGCGAAATGTTTTTAATTTCGGCGAAACTGTTTGGCAAAAGTGGGAAACACGGCTTTCGCGCCGCCTCGAACGTCTTGATGCCAAGAATAATCGCATAACGAAAAAGCTGGGCATTGAATTGACCACCGCGCGGGATTAGCATAGATGGTGTTGCAGAATCGCAAGCCGCGCGAAGGTGACGAATGCTCACGCAAACATCCGAAGCACCAATCACACGGATCACCGAACTCCAGATAAACGGCAGAGCGTACAAGATTGATGCCGCGTCTGACACTTCCCTGTTGAGCGTTCTGCGCGATCAACTCGACTTGACGGGCAGCAAATATGGCTGCGGCGAAGGGCAGTGCAGCGCGTGCACGGTCCTTGTCGACGGAAATCCGCGGCACTCGTGCATCACAAGCGTCGGAGTTATCGGCAAAAAATCGATTACGACGATTGAAGGTCTCGAGCACGACGGCAAGTTGCATCCCGTGCAGCAAGCATTTCTAGATGAGGGCGCGATGCAATGCGCCTACTGCACTTCGGGAATGATTATGAGCGCCGTGGCGCTGCTGAAATCGAATGCAAATCCGACGGACGCGGAAATTATTGAATACATGCAGGGGAATGTTTGCCGATGCGGAACTTATCCGCGGATCGTGGCCGCGATTCATGATGCCGCGCGAATGATGCGCGCTTCGGCCAATGGAGGCGCGCGATGAACAAGAATCTTGCGCCCGAGATCGTTCTCGAACCGGAGCGCTACGAGCTGCACACTCCGCCCGTCCATCATTTTGAAATTGATCGCCGAGACTTCGCGAAAATTGTTGGTACGGGAATCGCGGTTTTTCTTTTGAGCAAAGGCGCTATCGCTCAACAACAAGGCCAGCAACAACAAGGTGAATCTGGAGGACGCGGCGGTGGCGGTGGTCAGTCCGCGCCGAAAGATATTGCCGCGTGGCTGCACATCGCGGAAAGCGGCGCGATTACAGTTTTCACGGGCAAAGTGGAAATTGGGCAGAACATTCGCACGTCGCTTGCGCAAGCGGTCGCGGAAGAACTGCGGGCACCATTTGATTCCATCACGATGGTGATGGGAGATACGCGGCTGACTCCGTATGATGCGGGGACATTTGGAAGCCAGACGACGCCGCGCATGGGAATGCAGTTGCGGCATGTGGCGTCGGTTGCGTGCGATACATTGAAAGATCTCGCCGCGAAGCGGTGGAATGTTGACGCCGCGCGTCTCGTGCCCGTCGCAGGAAAAATCACCGACCCGCAAACGAAACTCTCGATTACGTATGGGCAGCTTGCGCAAGGACAAGCGTTTGAAACGGCGGTACTCGCCGAAGATCCGCTGATTGCGCCGGCAGATTGGACCGTCGCCGGTAAGCCGCTCGGCAAAGTGGACGGGCGAGATTTCGTAACGGGCCGGCACAAATATGTTTCCGATATGAAATTGCCGGAGATGCAGTACGGAAAAGTTTTGCGGCCGGAAAGTTTTGGCGCAACGATTGCGTCAATCGATGTTGGCGCGGCGCAGGCGATGCCGGGCGTGACCGTGGTGCGCGATGGAGATTTTGTGGGCGTCGCCGCGCCGGACATGCAAATTGCTGCAAGCGCGCTGAAGGCGATTCAAGTTGAATGGAAGCCGAGCGCGCAACAACAGCCGGATAGCAAAAATATTTACGATTACCTGAAAGCAAATGTTCAGAGCAGCGGGCGTGGCGGCGGCCGCGGACAGCAAGCGGCGACGGATAGTTCGGCGATCGATTCCGCTTTGGCCGCGGCGCAGCACCGTTTGGACGCAACATAC
The DNA here is from genome assembly GCA_036513735.1 of Candidatus Acidiferrales bacterium. Lineage (GTDB taxonomy): Bacteria > Acidobacteriota > Terriglobia > Acidiferrales > UBA7541 > DASTCZ01. Next base: position 10,829 of record DATBYL010000115.1, on the reverse strand, counting down.
AAAGTTGCGTTCATTGCACATGCGCCGCTGGAACCGCGCGCGGCGGTTGCTCAGTGGGACGGCGATCAATTAAATGTTTGGACGGGAACGCAGCGGCCGTTCGGCGTGCGCAGCGAATTGGCGTCGGCGTTTCATGTGAGCGAAGATAAAATTCGAGTGCGGATGCCAGATATGGGCTCCGGTTATGGCGGCAAGCACACTGGCGAATGCGCGGTGGAAGCGGCCCGGCTTGCAAAGGGCGCAGGGAAGCCAGTGAAACTTGCGTGGACGCGCGAAGAAGAATTTTCGTGGGCATATTTCCGGCCCGTCGGAGTGATTGATATTCGCAGCGGAGTGAATGATGACGGCACGCTGACCGCGTGGGAATTACAAAACTACAATTCCGGAAATTCTGGAATTGAAACTCCTTACAAAGCCGGCGTGCACTCAACACCATTTCATCCAACTCTCGCGCCATTCCGGCAAGGTTCGTATCGCGGGCTGGCTGCCACAGCAAATTTCTTTGCGCGCGAATCGCACATGGACGATCTGGCGCGCGTGATCAAAATGGATCCGTTTACATTCCGCATGAAAAATTTGCAGGACGATCGCATCAAAGCAGTTCTGCAAGCTGCGGCGGATAAATTCGGATGGGACAAAACGAAACCCGCCGCTGGACGAGGCTTCGGGCTCGCCTGCGGCGCAGAAAAGGGCGGCTACGTCGCCAACTGCGCCGAAGTTGCGGTGGATAAATCCACGGGCGCGGTAAAAATTGTGAGGCTGGTCGTCGCATTCGAGTGCGGAGCCATCGTGAATCCCGACGGCCTGCGCAATCAAGTGCTTGGTGGGAATATTCAGGGATTGGGCGGTGCGCTTTTTGAAGCGATTGAATTTGAAAATGGAAAAATCAGCAATCCGAAATTTTCAAAGTATCGTGTGCCGCGATTTCAGGATATTCCACCAATCGAAGTTGTGCTCGTTGATCGCAAAGATTTGCAGCCCGCCGGAGCTGGAGAAGTTCCGCTGATGGCGCTTGCGCCGTCAATTGGAAATGCGATCTGCGATGCGACTGGTGTGCGTTTGCGCTCGCTTCCGATGATTCCCACGGGAATCATAAAGACCTAATCCTCCGCGTCGAAAAATAAACCTTCAACTTTTTTCCTTCAAGCGATACAGTCTCGCTCCGCTTGCGATACACTACCCGGCGATCACTGGAGGCTTGCGCAAATGAAACGCATTCTTTGCACGATTTCAATTCTCGGATTCGCAGCGGCCGGCGCGTGGAGTCAGCAACCGTCCTCGAAGGCCAGTAAATCTGCGCCGCCGCAGAAATCCAATGTGATTGAGCTGCAAGCTTCGCCGAAAACAATTGTTTGGGGACATTACGATGCGACATCCGCGCCGGTGCTACGCGTTAAATCTGGCGACACCGTAAAGATTCACACGGTGCTCACGAACAATCCCACGCGGCTTGCAGCAAACAACGTTCCAGCCGATCAGATTGAGCAATCGCTGAAGGATATTTATGCGGAAGGCGCAGTTGCCGCCGCGGACAAGGGGCCCGGCGGCCATATTTTGACAGGGCCAATTTTTGTGGAAGGCGCGGAGCCGGGCGACGTTTTGGAAATTCGCATTCAAGCGATCGACCTCGCGATTCCGTATGCCTACAACGGCTTCGGACGCACCAGTGGATTCCTGCCGGAGGATTTTCCATACTCGAAGACAAAAATAATTCCGCTCGATCAGAAGCGAATGGTGGCGAATTTCGGTCCGGGGATTGAAATTCCGCTGCATCCATTTTTTGGCAGCATGGGAATTGCGCCTCCGCCGGCGATGGGCCGAGTGAGCAGCGTTCCGCCGGGAGTTTATGGCGGAAATATGGACAACAAATATCTGGTGGCGGGCACAACACTCTATCTTCCCGTGAATGCGGAAGGCGCGCTTTTTGAAGTGGGCGATGGCCACGCCGGGCAGGGCGACGGCGAAGTGGACATCACCGCGATGGAGACTTCACTCGTCGGCACATTCCAATTTATTGTCCGCAAGGATTTGCATTTCACCTGGCCGCGCGCCGAAACGCCCACTGAATACATCAGCATGGGAATGAATAAGGATTTGGTTGAAGCTACGAAACAAGCGGTGCGCCAGATAATTGAATTCCTGGTGGATGACAAGCACTTGACGCGCGATGACGCCTACATGCTGTGCAGCGTCGGCGCCGATTTGCACATCACGGAACTGGTGGATTCAAACGTGGGCGTGCATATGATGCTCCTGAAATCGCTATTCACGCCGACAAGTACTGCGCCGACTGCGAAATAGCGGCGCTACAGTTGTAATCCGACGCTAGAACTGAAGTTCAAAAACCAAATCTGCCTTTGTTCCGCTGCTGGTGGGTGACGCAGGAGAAGTGGCGTTCGGCGGCCAACCGAGCGCTTTTAGCAGTGCGTCAAACAATTTCAAATCGCCGCCTTCCATGCTGACGCAATCCGCGCCTTCACAGCGAAGAAACACGCCGCCTTCGTCAGAATCAAATGAGTAATAATTTGGCCGACGCACAGGATTTTCGCGCTTCGCATATTTCTTGTCGAATGACTCGCTTAGTCCGCCGAAAAGCCGAGCGGCATCGGCTGCGTTAGTTGCCTTAATTCGGTAAACGAGCAAGTCATCGAGCACGTCCTTGCCGTCTTTGTTGCTCTTCTTCTCATAGATTGTGTACCGGTCACCGGCCCATAACGGTGACAGATTAGCGGCTCGATCCGCAGCCAGGAATTGCTTGAAAATCTCAAGCAATCCAAATTCGCCCATGATGTTGGAATCGAGAGCTTTCCATCCGCTGGGCAGATTTGGAGTTAGATCGGGCAGCGTAACGGGCGAAGGAGTGACGCCGCGAAAATAAAGTTCGGGATGCAGAATTTGTTGCGTAGAAACCGGCGGCTTTTGAAAAACAGAATCAAATCCAGACCAGCCGCCGCGAGCGCGATAAATCGCCATGCAAAAATCCGCGCCGGCGCTATACGGAAAAACCAGCGAATCGCGAAGGAACGCCGGAGCTTTCGTCAAGAGCGGTGAACTATCCGTATCACCAATCAGCGTGCTCAATTTCATATTGGTGCTGGCAACCGCATCCAGATTAGTTCCCTGCTGGCGCAGACCATAGTCAAACATGGCAGCCGTCGCCGCGCCTTCGAGTACCGCATCACGCGCGGCTTCGGCGTCATCGTTCGGCTTCGCAGCGTCGCGCCACGGATCCAAATGGTAGTGCTGGTCTTGCAAAGCGTGAGTAAGCTCGTGCGCCATCACAATTTCTTGCTCAGCGGGCTGCATCCAATCGGCAACGTAGAATTCCTTCGCTTTCGGATCATACAGACCCGCGATTTGTTCGGTCAGAAGATCCACCAGAAAAGCGTCAAACGGGAAACCCTTCGGTAACAGCCCCAATTTTTCCAGCATACGTTCATCGGCGTAGCGCTTCTCCGGTTCCTTGTCTTCTTTCATCTGCTGAAGGACGTATGCGCGAATTTCGTCCCGCGAACGCAGAGACTTCTTGAGCGGTTCGAGTTGCGCTAGTCCAAGAATCTTGCTCATCTTGGCCATTACTTCGTCGGTCATGCGCAGAAAATCTGCGGGATTCGTAGCGGCCTGTGGGGCTGTGGCAGGAGGAGATTGCGCAGGCGGCGTTTGGCCGTACGCAGCCGCAGCAATTCCGAACAAAACGCAGTACAGTCCTATGAATGCTCGCTTAACAATTTGGAGTTTCAACATGAGTGGCCTTTGTAATGGATTCTGATGGATCCCTCTGAAGGATAACAGGTTTCGCTGATGACTCACTCGCGGGCTCACTTCGCCGGCGCGTCGTCCAGAAAACGAACGAGCGCCGCGAGCATATCGTCTTTCGTTATGATGCCGATCACCTGGCCGTTTTCAACCACGGGCAGACATCCCAGTCTGCTCGCGCGAAGAAGCGAAGCCGCAACATGCAGAGGCACATCGGGCGAAACGTGCTGAGGATCGCGAGTCATCACTCGTGCCACGGGCGTATCCTCAAAAATTGCGTTGTATTCTTCTGCGGTAACGCGCGTCAGCATGGAAGGTGTGCAGCGCTGAACGTCACGATCAGACAAGATTCCCACGAGATGTCCGTCATCAATGATCGGGATATGCCGGATACGTCCTGCGCGCAGAAGCAGTCCCGCGTCCAAAAGACGGGCACTTGACGGCAAGCTCGTCACTGGAGACGCCATGAACTCCCGGACTGACAGTACCTCTGGCATCCGTGTCGATCGCTCTCTTCGAGCGTTCAACTATTATGGTTCCATGCGGAGTGAGTATCGTCAACCGGAACCGGAAGGCTGGGATTGACCCTTCAGAACTTCCGGGACGCGCACTATTGCGTGCAGCGCCTCTGCGATAGACCGGGTAATCCCACAAGAACTAACTAAAAAAACCGGAAATTACCGGATGTTGCCGTACAAGAAGCGAGTTTATAGCAGGTTAGTAATCTGTTAGACTTTGCCTGCTCCCCATCCTACTTGAATTCGAGGACTTCATGCTTCCCGGCTCGCGTCTCCGCCAAGCAAGGGAAAAGCTCGGACTGACGTTTCGAGACGTCGAACGCGCCAGCTATCAGTTGGCGTCTATACGAGGCCGAAGTGACTTCATCATTCACATCAGCCGTCTGGCGGCCATCGAAAATGAAGGAACCATTCCCGGGCCGCACAAATTGTATTCACTCGCTGCGATCTATCACCTGAACCCAGTCGACATTCTGAACTGGTACGAAGTGCCTTTCGATCGTCACTTTTCCGATGGCGCTGAACTTACTGCCCCGTTGACGCACCTGGCTGCGGCGCCGAACTCGATCCGCGTTCCCATGAAATTTGATCCGGGCTTCGATCCGCGCCGTACGGAACTGCTGACGCGAATGGTGGAGTCCTGGAAAAATCTCGAAGGCGTGTTGTTCGATAGAAAAGGACGCTACTTGTATGGATACGTCGGCCTTGAAGATCACATGATGGAACCGTTGCTTGCGCCTGGAAGTCTTGTGCTGGTTGATCCCGCCAGGCGTCAGGTGAAAAACTCCGGTTGGAAAAATGAATTTGAGCGTCCGATTTACTTAGTGGATTTGCGTAATGGCTATCGTTGCGCATGGTGCGCACAGGAAGGCAAAACGCTGATCCTGCAACCGCATTCGCTTTCCCAGTGCGCGCCCAAAATTTATAACTTCCCGGATGAAGGCGAAATTGTGGGTCAGGTGATAGGAGTGGTTACGAGACTCGCTGGCCTGTAGCGCGATCCGACTCAAAAACCGAAAGTAGTGTTTCGATATTGGAACAAAACAGCGTCCGCATGTAGTCAGGCAAACCGGCGGGAAGCAGCGCTCGATAAACTTCTGATTCTTTCCAATTCCCGATCAGGTCTTCCGGATTAGCTTCAAATCCCTTCCAGGAGTCGAGCAAATCCATTTCCTGCTGAGCCAGCGGCATCTCCATAATTCGAGAGCACACCTCTCGATGCGCCTGCAAGAGTGCCTCCTGCACAGAACCTGTTGAATAAAGGGCCTCAAGGCCTTCGTGCCGGTACTCGCCGGAAGCTAAATCCCTCAAAGAAGACAGATACAGCAGCTTGCCGTACTCACTCGAAATGGCCGCGAGGGTCCGCCCCGTCAAATCTTCGGTCAGTTTTCTGTTCCGGTCGAAAGATTCCCAGTTACCCATCCAAGCCTCTGTTCCGTTTCCTGAACACTTTTGACGATTACCACTTCCTTTTGGCGCGGCACGGCAGAGTGCGCGTTAGGAGGACCACCCAAATGAAACGCATAACATCTTTTCTGCTCGTGATCGCCTGTGCAGGAGCGATTCTACTATCCAGTTCGACCGAACGCAATAACCTTTTAAGTAATCAGCCTGTTATCGCAGACGGCGGGGGTGCGGGTAAGCCCGTGCCGCCGATGCCCCCGTGTGTATTTTCTCCGGCAAGCGCCTCGCTCTCCAGTTAGAATTCTGTAGACCGCGGGCGCGAATAATCCGGGATCCAATTTAGGGATCCGAAGTGATACTATTCGCGCCCATGGCCTCCGTCGTCAACATCTTGAACTGGTCTTGCGGAGTGCTAGGAGACATTCTTCTCCTTTTCCTGTTAGTTCTCGTTTTTCGCAACAAGGTATACGGACAATTGAAGTTCTTCGTCTTTTATCTACTGTTCGCGAGTGCGAGAACACTTGCGATCGAATCGTACTGGGCAACCCCTACATCGATTAACGATCGCTCGTACTATCCGTACTTTTATTCATTCTGGATAACTGCATTCGTGCTTTCTTTCCTCCGTCTGTTCATAACGCTCGAAATCTGCGAGCGAGTTTTGCGAAAGTACCCGGCTATCAGAGTGCTCGTATGGCGAATTATGGCCAGCTTAGCCGTCGTGCTGTTTACGTGGACTTTGTATTTCGGAATTCGAAATTTCGGTCACGTGCCAAGATTTATTCTGACCTTCCAACAAACGACCGATGTCAGCTTTGCCCTCTTGCTACTAACGCTGATGGGGATCGGCGTTTACTACCGAATGCGCATCCCCGCGCTCTATCGAGTAATCTTGATTGGAAGCTGCGTTTACTCCGCCGTCCAAATAGTGGATAGCGAATTGGGTCGTCACACTGTCTATCTCCCAAATTCCCCTTTCGATCTCGCGCAGCGGCTGGCCTATAACCTGATGCTGGCGATATGGACGTGGGCTGTGTGGCGATGGGGTAAAGAGTCTACGTCATCGCCTGAGATTGTTTCTCAGGCTACTTACGACGAGCTGTCTCCGCAAATTCATGACCGGCTAAAGGAGTTGAACGACAAACTCTCCGACCTGACGGGTAAGCGTCGTCGCTAAGACACTGTCCACGCCCCGCGTGACATTCACCGCGCCGAATTGCATCCGAGAGATGATAATATTCGCGAGTGAGCCGGGCCATTCCGATCCTGAACTGGGTCAACTTCTTTCTGAACGACGGCGTTATGGTGCTCCTGCTGGTTCTTGCGGTCCGTTACAAATTGTCTCGCACGCTCAAGTCTCTTGTGACCTACGCGGTTTTTGCATGCCTGCAGACCGTGTGGATGAGTTGCATCGGGCCCGTGCCCAAGACTTATAAGGATCCTGGATTCTATTTTTATTTCTATTCCTATTGGGTATCGGCATTCATACTGGCATATCTTCGGCTCTACGTAATTCTGGAAATTTGCAAACTGGTGTTGCGAGATTACTCCGCCGTCAAAATGTTTGCGTGGCGAATCCTTTCCGCTGTGGCCGTCATAATGTTTTCGTGGACGGCGTACTTCGCGATCCGAAACGCGCATCATCCCGGCAGGCTGGTGCTAACCTTCCAACAAACAACTGACCTAAGCTTCGCGGTGCTACTACTGACCCTCATGAGCCTCGGCGTGTACTACAACATGAATATTCATATCTTCTACCGGCGCATTCTGGTCGGAAGCTGCATTTACTCCGCGGAACAAGTCGTCAGCAGCGAACTCTTGCGAGTCTCCTCTCATGTTACTAATTCAGTTTTCGACTTTGCCGCGCGATTCAGTTGGCTTCTGATGATGGCTTTCTGGAGTTGGGCTGTATGGCGCTGGGCTGGCGCGCCCATTGGCCAGCCAGAACTGATCCCACAAGCAATGTATGACAACCTTTCGCCTCGCGTACACAGCCGTCTCCGGGAGTTGAATAATAGACTCGCCGCTCTCGGACAAAGTTGAGCTCCATGGAATAATCCATTCGCGCTGCCTTGCATCAAATCGGCCCCAAATTCGATCACAGACATCTCGCACTCGCCGCGACAATGTATTAAACTTCCGCTACAAGTGTCCGCTACACATCGCGTGCGCATCGCCCAGACTTGAACCATACAGTGAGAGAACTGTCTACGTTTTCAGAAATTCTTACGGTGATTGGGTACAGTCTGAGCCTGTCGCTTCTCGCGCTGGTTCTCTGGCGAAATCTTCGCCGGCGTTTGCCCGTCTTCACGTTATTTGTAGTTTTATTTGTAACCCGGGATGTTGCAATTCTGTTTGTTGACCGCGCTTTTACCTACACCCGCACGTGGTATTGCATCTTTTGGACTTCAGAATTCATAATTTCGGTGATGTATCTGTTCATGATCGCTGAGGTTGCCAGGCTGTTTTTACGTGGCTATCCGTCTATCTGGCGATCCGCTTCAAGGTTGCTTACTGCCGTGGGGATAGTCTTAACGGCCTGGACAGTTTATTCGATGATGCGTTTCTGGGGGCATCTCCGCTTGTTCTTTTCGGTTGGAGATCATCGTCTGACATTGACGATAACGATTTTGATTCTGCTCCTGATGGCAATCGGCTCATATTACCGTCTCAAGCTTCATCCGCTCTACCGTCTCGTATTGATCGGAATAGGAATGTACACATCGGTGCAGTTGGTCACAAATCAGCTCTTGATACAAAACAGACTGGCATCCGCCACTCCGTTCTGGGACTTTTTGAGGCGCGGATCATTCGGAATCAGCGAACTTGTATGGATGTATGCAATCTGGCGCTGGGCCGCGGCTGCACCTCCATTCCGTCAATCAGAATTGATTTCCCAGTCGAAATATGACCATTTGTCTCCACAAATCCACAATCGCCTGCAGGACGTAATTCAGAAATTGGCGTCACTGGTTGACCAGCGATCCTAGTAACTCCGGTGACAGGCAGGTGATAATCTTAATAGCTGTTTACTTCACCATACTTACGGGGCTACAATGTCCAGGTATTCGTTTTCGGCTGGCCAGCGGCTGGCGCGGACGGGCATCGGAGCCAAACCAAATCGGTTGGCTCTTCGAGCCTGGCCTGATAGTCTATCCCGCATCGGAATTGCGCTTTGTTGTGAAAAGATTCTGCGGCATTTTAATTGATGACGAATGTATTTCTATTTGCGCTTCTGACCCTCGCCCTGCTGGGCGCTCTCTACTGGCTTTCACACCGCGCCCGCAGAGACGCCCGCGGCTCTGACCTTCTTCGGACGCTCTCCGCCGATTCTCTTTTGCCGCAACACTACAAATATTTCCCGCAAGTCTGCCGGGCTTTGTCGCCTGAAGACGCACGATTCTTGGAGCTACGCGCGACACCCGCAGTACGCCGCGCTGCGCGCGATGCGCGCCGGACTGTGGCGCTGCAGTTCTTGACGGGGCTAAGAGATGATTATCAGAAATTGGATCGGCTGGCGCGCGTGCTTGCTTCGTTGGCTCCTTCAGCGAATCAGCGGCGCGAAGCACACCGAATGTGGTTGGCGTTCAAGTTCGGATTTCGATGGCGCGTCGTATGGCTGGAGATCTGGTCCGGCGCAGCGCCTGTCACTCAGCTTCAAACCATGGCGGGGCTGATTGGCGGACTGGCCGCACAAATGCAAACGTCAATGAACGCCCTTCAAGAATCCGCGGAACCAACGTCAGTCAGCGTTTAATCACTGTTGTTTCCGGCTGCAGCAATTCCCGCTGCACCACTCGCCAGAAAACATCCACCTCAAAAGGTTTCTGAATGTGCGGGCAGCCGCTGGATTCAAATAAATCGCGCGAATCTTCGTCATTGGCGTCAGACATCGTGAATACAACGCGCTGCGCGAGCGGCGGACGCTGATCTCGAATCCACTTGTAGAGCGCTCGTCCTGTAGTTTCGCCGGGCATTTTCATGTCCGTCACAACCAGATCCACGGATTCGCGCTGCAATGCTTCCATTGCTTCTTTACCGCTTCGCGCGGTCAATACGGTCAGCCCTCGCGATTGAAGTATTTCTTTTTCCAGCTCTAGTACTGATTCCTCGTCGTCCACTAGGAGTACGCGTCCTGCAAGTGGGGCATGATACGCGTGAACGGTGCCCGGACCGCTGCTAGAACTGGTAACCGGCAAGACGGGAAGTGAAACGCTGACGGCAGCGCCTTGTCCGGCGGCGTTCCGTACGGAAATTTCGCCACCGTGTTCAGAAATAATTCCGTAGCAAATGCTAAGCCCAAGTCCAGTTCCCTTTCCAACGGGCTTGGTCGTATAAAATGGATCGAACACGCGATGTGTGTCCTGCATTCCGGGGCCGCTATCCACAAACTCTGCCACGATGGAGCGATCGCCTTGAGAAGTGCGCACCCAAATGTCTCCGCGATCCGATCGTTCAAGAATTGCGTCAACCGCATTGTTCAAAATATTCAGAAATACCTGCTGCAGTTGATGAGGGTCCGCGCCGGTCAGCGGTAAGTTTCTTTCCAAATCGCGATGGATGTGAATATTGTTGATGCGCAAATCGTATTCGCGCAGCGCCAGCGTATCTTCAATCACCTGATTGATTCGCACCGGCAGACGCTCAGGCTTTTGCTGCCGCGCGAAGCTCAGCAAATTATTTACAATGCGGTGCGTGCGCCGCGCCTGTTTGTAAAGCTTGTCAACGTAGTCAGCGCCTTGCTCGTTCACAAATTTATTGGACGATAGGAGCTGGCTATATCCCAGAATCGCGGTAAGCGGATTATTCAATTCGTGCGCCACCCCGGAAATAAGCTGGCCGACAGCCGCCATCTTCTCGCTCTGCAAAAGTTGCTCTTGCGTGTGCCGCAAGTTGTCGTACGCCTGTCGAGTTTCGTCCAGCAGCAGAATCTTTTCGATGGAAGCCGCTATCTGATTGCTAACCGAAATCAGCAAGTTCATTTCTACGCTCGAAAAATCCCGCCCTTTTCGGCTTCCGAGCAGCAGGCATCCCAGCGGCCGTTCCTTCGACCACAGCAACACCAGATGGAGAACTTCTAGTGCCTCCTTTTGTTGAAAGTCCCGGAATACGGCGGGCAAAGGCAGCCCGGCGGTCGACAGCACCGTCGCA
>DATBYL010000114.1:0-8459 GCA_036513735.1 Candidatus Acidiferrales bacterium | reverse complement strand
GAAAGCGCAGCGCGCAGGTAGCCCACGTCATCCGAATTTGTGGTCAGAACAGTTGTTGCAGTGCCGCCCGGTCCGGCGAGAGCCGGATCCTGAATTACCGGACCAACAAGGCCGTTGTAATAAAATGTGGTCGCCAGATCTTCCGCAATCAGTGCGGCCGTGAAAATTTCCTACGCTGTATCGACCTTCACGTTGTTCTCGCCATAGCTGTCACCGCGGCCAATAGCAGACGTTAGCCGCTCGGACGCCAGCGCGCGAGCGCCACCACCGACCAGAAGTCCGCCAGCCGCGATTCCTAGGCCGGCAATTCCCGTGCGCTTCAGAAAATTCCGCCGTTCCATGGCCGTAAAATCCCGATCATTGCCCTTTTTCATTTGATTTACCCCTCATGTAGATGTCAGGAAGCCAATCTCGCAAGACATTCGGGCGAACGAATTCGCATCCTGTGTTTGAGTACGCTTGGGTTTTCAATTTGGATTTAACGAAACGGAATTTTTTGAAGAATATTTAATTGGCTGGCGTGGACCTATTTCTTCAGATCGGTGGTAACAGGATCGCGAAAGTACTTCGCCCCAGGATTCTTAGCTATGTCTTACCGCCCGAATTCTTCACTTTCCCCGCGCCTTCGCAAAATACCCGCACTCGTTTGTCACAGGACACTCTTCGCACTTCGGCCGGGCAGTCTTGCAAAGTGTTTGGCCATGTTCCTTAAACAAGAGATACCCCCGCAATTGGGCCGCGCAAGTTTCCGGCAACTGCTCTCGAATCGCCTCTTGCGCTGACTTGTACGACGCCGCCCAATTTTTATTTTCCCGACCGAATCCCAATCGTAGCGGCACGTGAATGCAATTTGACGGCACTGCTGCCACCGCCGCGGTTCCGGTAAATAATAAAATTTTCTCGGCTCCGGCTTCGCCAAGCGTGGGAAATTTCCGCAGCGCCTTCTTGGCTTCCGCCGCAGGACGCTTCAACACCGCATCCAGATCGCCGTCGAACTCCGTTTCCACACGCGCTGCAATCTGGCGCAGCCGTTCAGCACGCAGCTCCGGCACAATTCCGCCGGCACGCAAAGCGTCTCGCAATTTCGCCGCGGGTGCGGCCAGAATATTGACGGGCTTCAAACCAATTTCCTTCTTCAACGCCGCGAAGCCTTTATCGCAATTTACATCCGACTGCGGATACCCGGCGCTCCGATGCAGCACCATTTCATAAGCGTCCGTCAGTCGCGGCGCCTTCGGCTTGCCATAGAATTTCTCCAACCGATCCAGCACGTGCGCCATTCGAGTTGCCGCATTTTTCATTTGGAATCCGAATTCCCCAAATTAATATGTTGTCGAAGTCCGGCGCTCGACTGCAGTAACCACAACAAGCTTTTCGACGTGTTCTAAATGGAAGAAAATCCTCCAATTACCCACGCGTCGGCGAATGGTGAATTGTCCTGAAAGATATTTAATGTCGCCTTGGAATGGATCGATTTCCATCTCGTCAATCGCCGTGCGCACGCGCACTTGATCGTTCGATGGAATGCGCTTAAGAGATTTTCGCGCGGGACCGGTGATGACGACGGCCCACTTTTTCTTCTCGGCGGAGTTCATCGAGTGTTATGTAGTCGCCACGTCTGTAAGCAGCTTCGCCGCGGCGGATTGCGCGCAGCTCACTGACCGTCGGTTGTTCGGTGGGAATCGAAAAATAGCGGCGCAGCGCCTCTACTGCGACGTCGGAAATCTTGCGGTTTTCCCGCTTTGCGGCGCGCTCCACGTGCCGCCCGACAGTCACCGGGAGTTCGATTGTATATTGCTGTTTGGCCATAACCTATTTAGCGTATCACTGGCAATCAATCTGTCAAGATATTCCCAGTTCCGCTTGCACCGCAATCGCGCCCCTGCTACTTTCAACTGCACTTCATCGCCGCACCTGGAGAAATAATGCGCACCACATTTCTACGCGCAGCGCTTGTGCTGTTCGCCGTCACTTCTGTCGCCGCGCAATCCTTGAACTGGCGCGAGTATAAAAATCCCGGCGGCAATTTTTCCGTTCTCATGCCTACCGACCCTTCCGACACGGCCAATCACGATCCGGAAGGAGATTCGCACACGATTCAGTCGACCGATCATTCAGTGAGCTACAACGTTTTTTACGTGAGATTTAGCCAGGAACAGGCGGTCAGTGACGCCAACTTCAAAACCCATCGCGATGCGTTCCTCGCTAACTTTCCTGATTGCAAGTTGTTCACCGAACAGGCCGTTGCTCCCGCGCTCAACGGTTTTATTGGCGGCTCTTACCGCCTGAACTGCGAAGTCCCCGGCGCGAAGACGAGGAACATCGGAAACCTCTATTTGGGCAGGCACTATTTCTATGGAGTTCTTGCTTTATTCGTGCCCGAAAGTGCCGAGCCGCCCACGGTGAAAAACTTCATCGAGTCGTTTGCGCTGATCGATCCCGCGAAATAATTTCGGTGCCGTACCCGGGCAAGCTAAAGAGGCATGGAACAGTTTCATTTCACGCGATTTACGCGGATTTTGCTCTCAAATCATTGACACAACCTCCCGCCCGCGCGTATCATCATCTCCAATGCGGCACGACTGACGCGCCGCAGCCCTTTCCTGCCCAGCCGTGTCCCCGGGATTCCCGAGGTTTAACCTCGGCAAAGCAGGGCAGAGTCTCCCCTCGGAGGCCTCAAGATGTCACCCGAGTTCGATAACGCCACCAACCCTTCTCGGTCAGATGTTACCGAGCTATCTTCAGCCGATTCGTCTTCATCACCTGACGATTCGTCCGCAGAAGCCGCACATTCCGCCGTCCCCAATGAAGGGGTAGCCGCCGCACCAGCTCGCATGCCAGATCCGGAGCCAGCTTCCGCAAGCTCGGAGCGTGCGCCAGCGTCGAATCACGCCGCACCAGAAACTCCTGCGCCAGATTCAGGTCTTGGCGCTGCCTCAAAGGAGCCGCCGGCCGATCCCGCCACCGCCGAAGCCATCGTTGACATGGAAAGCGAAGGCGACATCAATCCCGACCTCGGAAATATCCCCGACGGAGAAATTTCCGCCGAAGCGATGAACCAGCTCATCGAGCAATATCCAACGCCCGGAGAAAAGCCCGCCAAGGGAAAGAATCCTCCGCCGAAACAGAAGAAGGTTGAAAACGAAGTTGTGGAAGGCAAAGTTGTCACGCTGAATGATCTCGGCGTGGTCGTGGATATCGGCGGCAAAAAAGAAGGTCTGATTCCCGCGTCCGAATTCGCGGAAGACGCCCTTACCGTTCCGCCGCTTTCGCCCGGGCAAACCGTCGAAGTTGAAAAGCTCGGCGAAGAAAAAGATGGGTATGCGCTGCTTTCGTACCAACGTCCTTTGCGCCGCGCCACCTGGAAAAAAATCGAAGCTGCATTCCGCACTAAACAAACCATTGAAGGCACTGTCACTGATTTAATTAAAGGCGGCCTCGTCGTCGACATCGGCGTTCGCGCATTTCTTCCCGCGTCGCAAGTGGATATTCGCCCGCAAGCGAATTTGGAATCGTGGAAGGGCCAGAAAATTTCCTGCCGCGTGCTGAAGCTCAACCGCAAACGCGGAAATGTCGTCGTCAGCCGGCGCGCGATTCTGGAGGAAGAACAAGTTGCGCAGCGCAAGCAGATGATGGAATCGCTCACCGAAGGTCAGGTGCTCTCCGGCAAAGTGAAGAACGTCACCGACTACGGCGTCTTCGTGGACCTCGGCGGTGTGGATGGACTTCTTCACATCACCGACTTGAGCTGGGGCCGCCTGAAGCATCCGTCCGAAGCGGTAAAGCCGGGCGACGAAATTCAAGTGCAAGTTCTGCACTTCGATAAAGAAAAGGGCCGCGTTTCCTTGGGCCGCAAGCAATTGTTGCCTGATCCGTGGGCCGGCGTGGTTGAACAATTTACTGTCGGTGCGCATGTGAAAGGGAAAGTTGTCGGCGTCACTGACTACGGAGCGTTCATCGAAATCGCGCCGGGAGTCGAAGGCCTTGTGCACATCAGCGAAATGACGTGGTCGAAGAAACTGAAGCATCCCAACAAAATTGTGAAGGTTGGCGAGGAAGTTGAAGCCGTAGTGTTGGACGTGAAGCCCGATCAGCGCCGCATTTCTCTTGGCCTGAAGCAAACGCAGGAAGATCCGTGGCAGCAGCTCGCGAATAAATATCCAGTTGGCACGATCGTCACCGGGAAGATTCGCAACCTCACGGAATTTGGCGCGTTCGTTGAAATTGAAGAAGGTTTTGACGGCCTCGTCCACGTGAGCGACATCAGCTGGTCCGGCCGGGTGAAAACGCCCAGCGAAGCTCTGAAGAAGGGCGAAGAAATTACCGCGAAAGTTTTGAAAATTGACGCGCCGACTCGCCGCGTCTCGCTCGGCATCAAGCAGGTGAATGACATTTGGGCGAATTGGTTCGGCGCGCACAAAGTAAACGAACTCGTAAAAGGAAAAGTTACGCGCATTGCCGCGTTTGGCGCTTTCGTCGAACTGGCCGAAGGTATCGAAGGCCTTTGCCACATTTCGGAAATCGAAGATCGCAAACGCAAAGGCGGCGATAATAAATCCGGCGGCGCGGAACACGACAAGTCCGGCAAACCGAGCGGCATGAAGTCTGACGCGCATCTGGAAGTCGGCAAGGAATACGAATTTAAAATTGTAAAACTCGAAATCGATAAGCACCGCATCGGCTTAAGCTTCCGCAGCGCGCAAAAACAGGCCGAAAAGCGGGACATTCAGGAATATCGTAAGGTCAGCACCGCGAAGTCGTCACCCACGGCGACGATCGGCGACGCGATCCGTTCAAAGATGAAATCGCTGTAAGCGGACGCGCCGGAGATTTCGACAGGGCCATGCAGAAAAAGTTTCCTTCCGGGGTCAATTGATGATATGGAAACAAGCGCGGAATGGCCGCGACAGGGAAACGTGGCCACCCGAAAACACTTTTTCGCGCGTTTTATAATCGGAGCGCTACACAATGACTGACGCAACCATGACCAAGGCCGACCTCGTTGAGGAAGTGATCAAGGCCACACAGATGCCTCGCAAAGAGGCGGAAGTCACCGTGGAAACTATTTTCGAGAGCATTATTGGCGCTCTGCAGAAGGGCGACAAACTTGAGATTCGCGGCTTCGGAAGTTTTCGCACTCGCCCGCGCAAGGGACGCATCGGCCGCAATCCCAAGACGGGCGAACAGGTGCAAGTTCCCGCCAAGCGCATTCCATTTTTTAAGCCCAGCAAAGAATTAAAAGATTACGTCAACGGTGGAAACGCCGAAGCCGCCGCGGGTTCTCCGAATTCCGCTCAGGGTTAATTTTCTCACATGGAATTTCTCTGGACTCCCTGGCGATACAAGTACATCGCAAGCGATAAGAAAAATGACGAATGCGTTTTTTGCGAAGCGCAAAAGATTGGCGATGAGAAAGCTCACATTGTTCTTCGCGGCAAATTAAACTTCGTAATCCTGAACGCATTTCCCTACACCACTGGCCATGTGATGGTCGTTCCTTATGCGCACGTCGGCGATCTAAGCACAGCCGATCCTGCAATCCTTGAAGAAATGATGCTGATGGCGCGGCGCGTGCAAATCGCTCTCGCTTCGGTGTACAAACCGGAAGGATTTAATCTGGGAATGAATTTAGGCCGATGCGCAGGCGCTGGAGTAACCGGGCACATTCATTTGCACGTCCTTCCGCGCTGGATTGGCGATGCGAATTTCATGACTACGGTTGCTGAAACGCGGATGGAGCCGGAAGATTTGGCGACGACCTACGTGAAGCTTCGCGATGCGCTTGCCGCGAAATAAAGAAGTTCAATCGAAAATTGCCCGCGCAATAAAATAGGCAATCACGCAGAGCACGAAGTCGAGTCCCAATCCCAAATCAAGATGTGAAGTATGTTGCAGCGCTCGCGGCAAAAATGGATGCAGAGAATAGTATGCGGCGTTTCCCGCCAGCACCGCCAGCAAGGAAGTCTTCCAGTCAGGACGGCGCTGAGCGGACGAATCCCGCTCGTCCTGATTCTCGCGGCTGATCTGCCCCGCCATATTTTTATTAGACACCGGAAATATTCCAGAAGTTTCAAACAGGGCGGAAAGCCTTGCGGCTCAATTAGTTACGACGGGCACGGAAGTTGCATCGCCGGGGCCGCGCAGCCACGCCGCGAGCGGCCACAAAAGAAGTAGCGCGAGCGCGCCGAGCACGATCACGCCATTGTTTCGCAAATAAGTATTCGGCTGGGCGATGAGCGAGGTTCCGTCGTTCAATAGTGAAAGCGCGGCAGCCAGTAGAAAGAATCCAAGCAAATTGTGGCGAGTGATTTCTGCGATTACCCACCAGATTATGTAGAACTTCAGAATTGTAAACAGGAAGGTGATCGCAAAAGCCAATCCGGTTTCGCCGGTACCCATTCCCGCAAGCGCTGCGCCGATCAACAGAAGACCGCGAATAGCCCGGGACGGAACGTACGCTGCGACGAAACCGCTCACTGCCGAAAACGCTGCGCACGCGAAAAGCGCAAATAGCAATGCGCTGGCAATGGATTGCACAGCGGGAGCCAGCGAATCGAATGACGCAAATGTGGTGGCTTCAGCGCTTGCGCCGACCAGTTTCTGCGACAGCGCTGCGACGAGAGCTCGAAATCCAATCCACGCTGCGCCACCGGCGACGGCGAACACCAGCGCGTCCCGATAATAATTGCGTGATCTGTTCATCAAGCCGGGAACTTTGTCGGCGTTTCCCGCGCGAGACCAGAAAAACCAGCCGAGCCCAAAAAGGAATGTGATGCCGGTTAGAACGATGCCGCCGAAGATTAGCCAGCCAATCGAGATTGTGGCAATGAAAGCCGAAAACGGAATTGCTGTTTTGTATGCATCTAACGTTGCGGGCCAGTTACAGGCCGCGGAAATCAACAACGCGATCAATGCCACGACTCCGTAGTAAATCAAGCTGCGCCAGGGAATCGATTTTGCGTCCGGCAGTTTCATATTCTTGAAATAACAAACCAACGCAAACACTGCGATCGCCGCAAGGAAAAGGAACGGCCAAATCGTGCGAAGTTCGGTCAGGACGGTTTCGCGCTCCGCGTCACGCACCCACTGTTCCGGAAGTTTTACGTAGGTGCGATAGTTGGAAACTTCACCGCCGTGTACTTGAACCTCGATCCGCCTGAATGCCGCGTCGCTGGATTTCGGATCGTCCGTGAGCGGAGTGTTTTGTTCCCAGACAAATATGTGATCCACACGGTTGGCGTGATTTTTTGATTCTGCGTCCACTGGACGCCATACGGCGAAATCAATTTGCTTATTTGCGCGCAACCAATCTTGCGCGAGTTTTATGGCGTCGTCTTTGCTCAGCTTGGCGCCGGGTGTCCGTTCATCAAGCGAATGCCAGAACGAATGAAATTCCCCATTGGCGCGGAAAAGGACGATGTACTCTTCTGCGTCAGAATCGCGGAAATACCGCACACGCCAAAACACTTCTGGAATTTGCTGTTGATAAATCTGATTGGTTTTCTCGATTCCGATTTTGCTGACCAGAAATTCAGTTGCCTCGGAATTAAGTTGGGAAAGAAAAGTCGTCGAGCGGTGATACTTTGCCAAATCGACGTTCTGCTTCTGCATCACTTCTTCCGCCGCGGTTGCGGCCTGCTTCGCGTTCATCGACGCGAGCGCATAGTCACCGACTTTCGGCGAATGGGTTGCAGCCACTAGAGCAATTCCTGCAATGCCGCAAATAATTAGCGTCCAGATGTAGCGGATCGGAATGGATTGGTAGCCGGCGGAAATTGTGTCGGCGACAGTTTCAATTGTTGTGGGCTCTTCACGTTCCGGCGGCGCGGGCAGCGGATCCGCGCTATTCAGTAAATCTTCGCGGACTTCAAATCCTCCACGCTTCAGATACATCACGCCGCAATAGATCAGCGGAATAAATGCGGCACCTGCAACAAGCGCCCCGGAAATTCGCAGATACGGACTTGCCGAACGCAGAAGTAGCAGACTGCCAAGCGTTGCGTCCACTGTGTAATGCCAAACGAGCGTGGCGAGAATTCCCCAGCGCAGCATCACTAATCCTGCGACGATGCCGATCAGTCCGATTTCAATACCACGAATGTAAGCCGGCTCCTGCGGATAATTTGAGTGTAGGAAACTCCACATGAACGCGGGAAGAATTACGGCGATTACTTTCGATCGCGTGACGCGATGAAAAAATGGGATTGCGAATAATCGAAACAGAAATTCTTCGCTTGCGGCAGCGTACATTCCCACGGCCAGCGCGCCAAGCCACGGCAGAATTGAGCTTGTCGAATCATCAAAGTTAATGTCCTGCGGCGCCCAGACTCCGAATTTCTTACCGATCAAATAAAACAGGACCACGTATCCAATGTGAACTGCGGCCAGCGACACGCCAATAATTCCAGCGGTGAAAAATTCTTTCGAGCGAAGGCCCGGCAGTTTCCATGCTTTGAATA
>DATBYL010000113.1:0-5904 GCA_036513735.1 Candidatus Acidiferrales bacterium | reverse complement strand
GTCGAATGCGCCGGGGTCTTTGAAATTGCGCGGTAGATGCGCTTGCGCGATTAGTTCGAGGCTGTCTCCGGCGCGCATCGCAGTAGCACGCATGACGTCTTCGCCAAAGTAGGTGGCGCGCAGGCCGCCGGACACTTTTTTTTGTTCGCCTGAAACTTGCACTGATTTCAAATCAACATCGAGGCGCGTGCCCCACGGAAGTATTTCGGGATTTTCGCGCAGGACGCCGCGCCAGCGCATTGGGAAATTGGAATCAATTGTTTTTGATTCAATGAATTGCGAAGCGAGATTCGTTGGACGGGAGTGCTGTTGAACGATGAGTGCGAGAAAGCCGAGTGCGGCCCATCCAATGAGCGCGGCGGCGAATGACGGTAGATATAAATGATAGCGCCAGAGCGCGAACGCAATTAGAAATATCGCCGCGGCGCAGAGAATGGCGGAGCGCCCCGAAGCGGGGTGCAGAGCGGCGATTAAAATTCCTATGCAGAAAGCGGGCAGGATGCAAAGCCCGGGGATTTTCATCCAATGCGCTGGAGCTTTACGAGCGCTTCGATATGATACGTCTGTGGGAAGATATCGTACAGAGTTATATTACTGATT
The DNA here is from genome assembly GCA_036513735.1 of Candidatus Acidiferrales bacterium. Lineage (GTDB taxonomy): Bacteria > Acidobacteriota > Terriglobia > Acidiferrales > UBA7541 > DASTCZ01. The sequence continues at coordinate 5,304 of DATBYL010000113.1, read as the reverse complement.
TCATAGGGGGATCCGGGCGCGGCCGATCCGGTGAAGGCGGCGAGATCGCGCGCGAGAGTTGCTGGATCGCAGGACAAATATGTGATGTTCGACGGGCCCAAATCGCGCAGGCGCTGAATTGCGGGCGGTGTGAGTCCGGCGCGCGGAGGATCGAGCACGACGAAATCGGCCGGTTCTTTGTGGCGCGCGAGAAAAGATTCGCTGTCAACGTGGCGTCCGCGAGCAGTTGCGTGGTTTTTTAGATTGGCTTCCAAATCGCGCGCAGTGGCGACGTTTCCTTCTACGGCGATAACACGATCGTAACGAGCGGCTAGCGGAATGGAAAATAATCCGACGCCCGCGAACAAATCCAGAGCGAGGCCGCGCTTGTTTTCGCCCTCGGCCGCATCGCCGACGACGGCACGCACTAGATCATCCACAACAAAACGATTTACCTGGAAAAATGAAAGATGGCCGACGCGGAAACTGTGTCCGGCGGCTTCGTAATGTAGATAACCGGGGCCGAGAAGCTGATAGTCGTCGGTCTTCTCGTCATGGAAAAGGATTGATTCGACGTTGGAAACAATTTCGCGGAAGCGCGCTGCGAGAGTTGAGACGGTTTGCCCGGTCTGCGCCAGGCTGACGTTGAGCAAAACTTTTTCGCCGGACGCATCGGAGAAACATTCGATGCCGGTGATATTTCCGGGAAGGCGGCCTTCGGCGAATGCGGCTGAAAGCGCGGCAAGAGTTGATTCAAGTTTCGACGCGAGAATTGGGCAGACGTCTGTTGGAACGAGGACGGATGACGACTGCTGAAAATATCCGATGGCCGGTTTCGGGGGAGTTCCGGCGGGACGGACGGCCCACTGCGCGCGATTTCGGTAGCCGAATGGAGGAGACGCGTGAGTGTGAATTTCGCCGGTCCATTCGATGCGTCCGATGCGCGCCAGAGTTTCGCGCAGGATTCCGGATTTGTAGCGAAGCTGGGCCTCGTAGGGAATCTGTTGGTAATGACATCCGCCGCAAACGGTGAAGCGCGGACATTGCGCGGCGATGCGCTCGGAGGACGGCTCGACAATTTGTTCCGCCGTTCCGCGAATGAATTTCTTTCTTGCTTCGACGGGGGTGACGCGCACAACTTCGCCGGGAATTACGAAGGGCACGAAGACGGTGCTTTGCTCGTGATGCGCGAGGCCGTCGCCGCCGTAAACTAACTTTTCAATTTTCGTTTCAAATGGTGAAGTCATCCGCTTGGGTTCCCGTCATTTCAAAATAGCTTTATTTCAAAGCAAAGCCGCGCGTAGCTAGCTCAGATAAAAAAGACTCAGGCGCGGGACATTTGCTGATTCAAACAATCGCTTTTGCGTGTAGCGGCGTTCCAAATCGCCCAACTGCGCGGCCGTCATTTTTCGGCGATACGGGGCGAGTTGACGATCCAGATCGCGCCGAATATTGAGCAACAATTCATCCGATGCTGATGCGGAGAGAGCCGAAGAAAGCCGCTCTTCACAAATTGTCAGCCGACGCTCGAGATCTTCCAGATCGGGCTTAGCCGGCGTATCTAGAAGCGGCAGCATTTCGGTTAGCTTTCCGCTGGCATCTATTAATTTCGCAGACAATTCCGATTGTTGCCCTGCTAATTGTTCTGCTGAGCGATTTAATTGCTCAATATTTCGCGCGAAAAACTTTTTCAGTTCGTCGGCAGAAAATGATTCCGTTGCTGTGGTGTTTGAACTTTCCGCCGAAGGGCCTGCGCCAGCCAGCGCTTCTTTTTCTTCTTCGGCGGCGTCGAGAACAGCTTCGACGCAGTACGCCAAACTTTTTAATTGCCGGCCGGACTGTCCGCGTTTGGAACGACCGTAACTTTCAAACGCGCGATCAATTCCTTTTAGCACCGCGGAAATCGGAATCTCGGCTTGCTGCCAGGTTTCCAGAATGGCCCAATCCAGCGGCGAAACGAGCAAATGCGCGCCGCGTTTGCGCCAGAAATATTCCTCAATTTCAGTGAAATAATTGAAATAGTTAAACGTGCTCATGGCAGCCGGGCACCAATTCTATCAGGCTGCGGCAGGTAGAACTGCACATTCAGTATCGCACATTACGAGCGAGACTTCTTCGCGGACGGCTTCGCGCTTGTGGCGGACGGCGATTGCGGCGCGGCGGCGCGATCCGCGTGATTGCGTTCCCAAATTATTCGCAGACCTTCGAGAGTGAGAAATTCGTCGACGTGCTGAATGTGGCGCGAGCCTTTTGCGAGAAGGGAAGCTTGACCGCCGGTGGCGACAACCGTGGTAATCGCCCCAAGAGTGGATTTCATGCGGGCGAGAATGCCGTCCACGAGATCAATGTATCCGTAATAAAGGCCGGATTGGAGCGACGCAACGGTATTTGTGCCAATCACTTTTCCGGGATCACGAATTTCCACGCGGAATAATCGCGCGGCGCGCGAAAATAATGCTTCCGCGGAAATTCCGATTCCGGGCGCGAGCACGCCGCCGAGATATTCGCCGCGCGCGGAAATCGCGTCAAAATTAATTGCGGTTCCGAAATCCACGGCGATGCATGGGCCGCCATATTTATCGAACGCGGCGACGCTATTGACAATGCGGTCGGCGCCGACTTCCTGCGGATTGTCGTAGTGCACGGGCATTCCGGTTTTTACGCCGGGCTCGACGAAAAGCGCTTCGCGTTCAAAATATCTTCGCGAAGTTTCGGCGAGCGTTCCGTTCAATGGAGGTACGACGGAGCTGATGATGACGGCGTGAATTTCGCGCTGCTCGATTTTCGCGAGCGTGAGCAAATTGCGCGTGAGGATGCCGTACTCGTCGACGGTTTGATCGCGCGCGGTGGTAAGACGCCAGTGCGCGACGAGTTCTTTCTCGCGGAAAACGCCGAGGACTGTGTTGGTGTTGCCGACGTCAATTGTGAGCAGCATCGGATGCCTCAGAAATATCGGCTGCGAGCAAAGTTTCCACGCGGCCGTCATCACGCTTCACACGAAGCAGGCCGCTTGGGTCGAGTCCGGCCGTGGTGCAAAGAAAAGTTTCCTGCGCCGCGGTGACGCGTATGCGCTTGCCCGCCGCAAAACTGGAAACTTCCAGAAAGCGCGCGACGATTGGCGCAGGCCCGCTCGCGCAGAGTTGATTGTAGTAGGACTCGAAGTGGCGCAGCAACCTTACGAAAAGTTCGACGCGCTCGTGCGGGCGTCCGGTTTCGATACGCAGGGAAGTTGCGATGTTCGCGATGGCGGCGGGCATTTTTGCGTGATTCACATTTATGCCAATGCCGACGACGACGTATTTGATGCGGTCTGGTTCGGCAAACATTTCCGTGAGGATGCCGCACAACTTTTTTCCATTGAGGAGCACGTCATTTGGCCAGCGAATATCGGCGGCAATTCCGCTTTGTTCGGCGATGGCATCACGCGCGGCGAGTCCGGCGGCGAGAGTGAGCGCGGGCGCTTGCACGGGGGTGAGTTGCGGGCGCAGAAGAATACTGGTGTAAATTCCGCTGGATTTTTCGGAGAGCCAAATGCGGCCGGTGCGTCCGCGCCCGGCGGATTGTTCTTCGGCGATCACGAGCGCGCCGTGCGGCTCACCCTGCTGACCGAGCTCGAGCGCAACGCGATTGGTGGAATCCACTTTGAAAAAATGATGAATGCGCTTTGCGTATGGAGTACCGGCGAGGCGGCGTCGCAAAATATTTGGAACTAAAATATCGGGAACGCGTTCGATGTGGTATCCGCTGTTCGGATGGCCTTTTACCTGGACGCCGAGTTCGCGCAGGCGAGTGATCCATCGCCAAACTGTGGAGCGCGTGACACCGATTTCCTTGGCGATTTTTTCGCCGCTGATGACAAGCATGGGGCTATCGGAAAGAAGCGCGAGGAGCGCGTCGAGCTGGCGGTCGGTGGTACCGAGTGGAGCTAGCGATTTGGTTCGCGGAGGCATGTTTGCAAAAGTGTTTATGCGAGCTGCGAAATTCGTTGAGTAACTTTGGCGTGCTCGGCTTTGCGCTCTGCCAGTGATTCCTGTAATTTCGCAATTACCGCCGCGGGCGCTTTGTTGCTGAACGCCGGATTGCCTAATTGTTTTTCCTGGCCGGCGATAATCCCCTCGAGACGTTCTTTTTCTTTGGCGAGCGCGGCGAGTTCACCGGGGATGTCGGCAACTGTTTCGTAGGGAATCCGAATGTCGAAATCGGACGTGGAGCGCAGCGGGCCGTCTGCGGAATTCATTCGTGTGTTTACGAAGTTCAATGCCGACAGTGCGGCGAATTGTTTTACTGCGCCGATATTTGTTTCGACCAGCGCACGGAGATGCGGAGTGGCGGCGAAGAAATTTGCCTCCATCGGCTTGCGCGGATCGAGTTTTAATTCGGCGCGAAGATTTCGCGCGGCGGCGATAACTTCCTGAAGCTGAGCCATGTCGCGCTCGGCGTGCTCGTCAATCCATGCGGCTGGCGGAGCAGGGAACCGTGCGAGCGCAATGCTTCGCGCGCCGGCGGCTTGCGGAAATTGATGCCACAATTCTTCCGTCAAGAACGGCATCAGCGGATGCAGCAGGCGCAGCGCCTCTTCAAATATGGAAAGAATATTTCGCCACGCGGCACGCGCGGCTTCGCGATCTTCGGAATTCAGGCGCGGCTTGCACCATTCGATGTACCAATCGCAGAAATCGCCCCAGAAGAAATGATAAATCTCGTGAGCGGTTTCGTGGAAACGGAATTCGCGCAGGGCGTCGTTGACACGCGGGACGATTCGGGCGAATCGAGAGAACATCCAGCGATCCACCAGAGGCAATTCGGCACCAGATTTGTGCGGAGCGGCGGCGCGAGACGCAGGCGAGGCGAGATCTTCGAGCGTGTCTCCGCCGGCTTCAAACTTTTCTAGATTTACGAAAAGAAAGCGCGCGGCATTCCAAATTTTATTTGCAAAGGCGCGATAGCCGAGGACGCTTTCTTCGCCGAGAGAGATATCCGTGCCGGGCGCGGCCTTGATCATTAATGCAAAGCGCAGGGCGTCGGTGCCAAATTTTTCGAGCCAATCGAGCGGGTCAACTACGTTCCCGCGCATCTTGGACATTTTCTGGCCGTGCTCGTCGCGCACCAGCGAGTGCAAATAAAGTTCATTGAACGGCGCGCGGCCGGTCAGATGCAGACCGAGCATCACCATGCGCGCGTCCCAGAAAAATAAAATGTCGTATCCGCTGATCAGCAGGCTCGTCGGATAAAACGTTCGCAGATCCTCGGTGTCGTCCGGCCACCCAAGCGTCGAGAAAGGCCACAGACCCGAGCTGAACCAGGTGTCGAGCACGTCGGTATCCT
>DATBYL010000112.1:0-3352 GCA_036513735.1 Candidatus Acidiferrales bacterium | reverse complement strand
CGTCCTGCAGGACTTCCCCGAGAAGGCGCGCGAGCGGATCCGTTGAAGATTTCATGGTGATTGTGAATCGAGTGCCGGTGCGGGGATCGCCCTGTCGCCGGAAGCCGGCTTCATCGAGCAGCGATTCTGCTTTCGCGGGATTGAACTCGTATTGCGGAACATTTGATTCGTACGCCCAATTGTTTGGAGGAAGCGGGCCGGCGGCAACTTGAGCTTGACCGCGCATGAGTGTGCGCGCGAGAGTTGCGCGATCGGTTGCGTAAGTGAGCGCCTGGCGAACTTCGCGATGAGTGAATGTTGCATCTTCACAATTAAATGAAATGTAGGAAAAAAGTGTACCGGGTTCTTCGGTGACCGCGAGATCGGATTGCTGCGCGAGAACGGGAATCATATCGGGCGTGAAAGAATTTAGTTCAACGTCGGCGGTGCCTTTGCGCAATTCGAGTGCGCGAACGACTTCTTCGGGGACAACGCGAAAGCGCACGCGTTCAATTTGCGGAGCCCCGCGAAAATATTGATTGTTGCGCTCGAAGACAACTTCTTCATCTTGAAGAGAACTGACGAATTTAAATGGGCCGCTGCCGATTGGATGCTGCGCGAAATCTGAGCCGGATCCTGCTGGCACAATTCCTACGGCGGAGCGGACGAGGCTCCACGCGAAGGCTGCGTTCGGTTCGCTGAGATGAAAGATAATTGTTAGCGCGTCGGGCGCGTCAATGGATTGCACCACGCGAAATGCCCCGCGCTTGGGACTTTGCGTTACGCCTAACGCGCCGGGAATTCCATTCAGGATGGATTGAAAAGTGAATTTCACGTCGGCGGAAGTGAGCGGGCGGCCATCGCTGAATTTCACGCCGTCGTGCAGATGGAAAATGTAGGTCATCGGGTCGGGCGTTTCCCAGCGATCGGCTAAATCTCCGCGGACGTTCATGCTCGCGTCACGTTCAAGTAATCCGCTGAATAGCAAGCTGGTGAGTTGGGCGGAGCGCGCGTCGGTACCGATGCGCGGATCGAGATTTGCCGGCATGGTTTGGATTAGAAATGTGACTGTGCCGGGCGATTCCGGCGGAGCGTGGCCGCAACTTGCGAGCAGCGAGACGCACATCACAATCAAAAAAAATCGTTTGCGGATTTGATTTGCGTTAGCGAGGCGGCGCATAGCAGACCTTGCCGAGAATAGCGCGGCGATTCGCGCCGGTGGCGGAAGGAAGATTCGCCGGACGCCCGTGGAGAGTTTCGTAAGCGAGAATTGCAAATGCGAATGCTTCTTTGCCGTCTTCGGGGACGCCGAGTGTGGCCGAGGTTGTTACTTCCACATCTTCGAGCGCGGCGGAAAGTTGCGCCATGATGAGCGGATTGTGCGCGCCACCTCCTGCGACGATTAACTGATTTATTTTGGCGCGTGGCGCGATGAAGCGGTTCCACGCGTCGATAATTGTGAGCGACGTGAACGCGGTTGCGGTGCGCACAAGATCCGCTGGGCGCGCGCGATGTCTCCGCGCCCACTCGATAAGCATCTTTGTGTAGGCTTCGCCAAATTGCTCGCGTCCGCAGGATTTTGGGGGGCGGATTCGGAAATAGTGATCGGTTAAAAGTGTGTCGAGCAACTCTGGCCAGACGGTTCCTGTGATGGCGAATTCTGCGTTGAAATCGAAACGCGATCTACCCGATGAGAAATGTTGCATCAACGCGTCGATAATCATATTCCCGGGGCCAGTGTCGAAGGCGAAAACATTTTCTGGTTTCGCGTCGGCAGGAATTACGGTGACGTTTGCGATGCCGCCGATATTCAGTGCAACGCGGCCAATTTTCGCATCGCGATAGAGAAGGTAGTCCACAAACGGAACGAGCGGAGCGCCCTGGCCACCGACGGCGATATCCGTAGGACGAAAATCGGCAATCGTTGTGATTCCTGTTCGCGCGGCGATAATTGCGGGTTCGCCGATTTGAAGCGTGCTGGCGGAATGGCGCGCGCCACGAACGCGGCTCGGACTGCCTTGATGAAAAATAGTTTGTCCGTGGGAGCCGACGAGCGCAACGCTTGAGAGCGGAACGCGGAATCGGCGGCAAGCCTCGACTACCGCGCCAGCGAATAATTCGCCGAGCGTGAAATTAAGTTCGCTGATTTCCGCTGAGGAAGATGCCGCGCCGTTCGCGACGCGCAGAATTGTTTCGCGGACTTCGCGACGGAAGGGAATTGACGTTGCGTGTTCGAGTTTCGCGCGCAGTTCCGGAGGAGCGCCGGAGATTCGCGCAACGGCAACGTCGATGCCGTCGGCGGAAGTGCCGGACATGAGGCCGATGACTCTGAGCGATTTGTTTGAAGTTGCACGCGTCATGTAATTTGCTTTTTCAGTTGCGCGAGAAGATTCAGCGCGTCCAGCGGTTTTAGATTATCAAGATCCGCGCCGCGCAGGGATTCCAATACTTCGCGATCTATCGGAGTGAACATGGGCTGTTGTGCCGGTGCAGCGCCATTTGACGCGCCCGGAGATAGTTTTTCGCTGAGTTCATGTTCGCTGCGTTCGTGGCGCAACAGAATTTCGCGGGCGCGTTCGATCACTTTGCGCGGCAATCCTGCCAAGCGAGCTACTTCGATTCCATAACTGCGATTGGCGCTGCCTGCTTCAACATGCTTCAAAAAAACAATTCCGGTGGGAGTTTCCCGCACAGCGACGTGAATATTTTTCACGCCGGGCAGAAGATCAGCGAGTTCCGTCAACTCGTGATAGTGCGTGGCGAATAGAGTGCGCGCTTTCGTTTCGGATTGGACATGTTCGACCACCGCCCATGCGATGCTCAATCCGTCGAAGGTTGCGGTGCCGCGGCCGACTTCGTCGAGCAATATTAAACTTGATGCCGAAGAGGTATTCAGAATTGCAGCGACCTCGCTCATTTCAACCAGAAAAGTTGAACGCCCGCGCGCGAGATTATCCGAAGCGCCGATGCGAGTGTAAACGCGATCGGTGATGGGCAGCCGCGCTTGCGTGGCGGGTACGAATGATCCGATTTGCGCCATGATCACGATGAGCGCGGCTTGTCGCAAGTAGGTGGACTTACCGCCCATGTTCGGGCCGGTGATGAGCAAAATTTGTTGGCTGGTGTCATTCAAATATAAATCGTTCGGCACGAAACGCTCGCCGCGCGCTTCGAGCAATTGCTCGATTACCGGATGGCGCCCAGCGACAATCATCATGTCGCCATCTTCTGTGAATTCCGGACGCGCGTAATTTCGTTCGGCGGCAAGGCGCGCGAAATTCACCAGCACATCCAGTTGCCCGATGGCCGCAGCTGTGCGGCGCAAACGCGGCGCTTGGACAGCGATCCATTCGCGCAATTCGGAAAACAGCCT
>DATBYL010000111.1:0-2823 GCA_036513735.1 Candidatus Acidiferrales bacterium | reverse complement strand
GCGCCGTTCGTCCGCAAACCAATTCGGCGCTATCATTAATGTCGGCATCAAACATGAACTCTCAACTTGACGAACGCTACTCCCGCCAAATACTTTTCGCCGGTATCGGCGAAGCCGGCCAGCGCCGCCTTCTTGCGTCCCGCATCGCAATCGTTGGATGCGGCGCGCTCGGCACCGTTCTCGCAAATCTTTTGGTACGCGCCGGCGTCGGCCGTATTCGCATCATCGACCGCGATTTCGTCGAGTCATCCAACCTTCAGCGCCAAACTTTATTCGACGAATCCGACGCGCGCGATTCCCTTCCTAAAGCAATCGCCGCCGAACGCCGCCTGCGCGCCATCAATAGCAGCATCGCCATCGAAGGAATCGTCGCCGACCTCGGCCCGCGCAACGCCGAAGAATTGCTCTCCTCGCACGACTTAATTCTCGACGGCACCGACAATTTTGAAACGCGCCACTTGCTTAACGATGCCGCCGTGAAACTTTGCATCCCGTGGATTTATGCCGCTGCTGTCGGCAGTTACGGTGTCACTATGACGATTCGTCCCGGCGTTACGGCGTGCCTCGCCTGTTTACTTAAACCCGAAAATCGCGTCGACGTTTCTGCATCGCAAGAAAATTTGTCCAACCCACAATCGGAGGAGACTTGCGACACCGTCGGTGTGCTCGCGCCCGCGGCCGGCGTAATTGCTTCCATCGAAGCCGCCGAAGCCATCAAGTTGCTCGTCGAAGAACGCGATCGCACGCAATCCGTCGAAACTCGCCTCGTCTCATTTGACGTCTGGACTGGCCGGCATCATTCCATACGCGTCGCGCGCGATCCCGAATGCCGCGTCTGCGTCCAGCACAAATTCCGTTACCTTGAAGGAAAAGCCCAGCCGCACGTAACCATGTGCGGACGCGATTCCGTCCAAATCCACGAGCGCAATCGCAATCTTGATCTCGCGCTTACCGCGCAACGTCTCGCCACCGTAGCTTCCAACGTCCGTCAAAATGATTTTCTTCTGCGATTCACCGTCGCCCCGCACGAAATCACCGTTTTCTCCGACGGCCGCGCCATCATCAAAGGCACGCGTGATTCCGCCATCGCGCGCTCGCTTTATGCGCGTTACTTGGGCGCGTGAAACGCCGCACAAAAAATTAATTTGTTTTGGAATTTTCAACTGATGCCGGAAATTTCAGGCAAGCCGCGAAGCAGTTCTTCCCGCCGGCACACGCAGCGCCGCACGATCCAAACTTTCCCGCAGATTCATCAACGTTAGAAACGTGCTCAGCACGCGCGCCTTCAATTCGTCCGCCATGTGCATTCCGCTGGTGGAAACGCGTGCCAGTAATTCGCCTTGATCGCCGATGAAGTGGATTATTTCCGCGCTACGTTCCGCCGTGGAATTTCCGGAAACAGTTTCACGCCGCAGCTCCGCGCATTTCTGTTCGAGCTTCAACGTGAAATGCAAAAGGCAGTGTTCCTCGGATTCTATTTGCGAGGGCACGGGCATCTTACAACCGGTCATTCGGCAGGTCTTGATCAACTGAGGGGCACCACCCCAGAGGAACAATTCTTCCACTGGAGCCAGCCGAAATCCAGTCCCAGAAGCTTCAATTTCCCAATACGCAAACTGTCCGTTGGTACAGGTGGGTAGGAATACTATTTTCCGCCCGCCACGTATACGTGATCCGGTGCAATCAACTCCACATCGCCGGCTTCCACCGTCACCTGCAATCGCGCGTAACGCCCTTTTTCAGCGGGCGTCGCAACGAACGTCAGCAAATATTGCTGACCCATAAGTTTCCCGATGTCCTCCAAAAATGGCTTGAACGAAACTGGTGTTTGAAAGCCGGAGAAAAATGCATCGCCACCGGTTTCCGATGCCAGCCGCGCTAGCGATCCCTGGCCATTGTTCACCAGAAATTGATTCTGCACCGCGCGCCCGGATCCGCTCGCAAAAATTGCGTACACGACGACGCCCGCGCGTTCGGCTGCGTCGATTGCGCGTTGCAGCACCATGCTCTGGCCCGGCACCGAATCTTCCACGCCATTCGTCACGTCAATTCCGTCGCTCACGAAAATCACTACCTTCCGATTTTGCGACTCCGGCCATTTCTTAATCAGCGCGCTAAATGAATCGTACAAGCCGTTCGCCGACCCCGGCAGCGCGTTTGGAATCCGTATCGCCTTCACCGCTTTTTCGTGGTCCGTTGAGAATTCCTGCTCAAATTTCGCCGCGCCGTAGTTGGCGTAGACAACGGCCACACGCGCGTCCGGCGAAAGCGTTCGTATAAAATCGCCGATGTCCTTTAGTTGTACGGAAGCTTTCTGAGAAACCGAATCGTCAATAAACACTGCAACGTCCAGTCCCGATTTGCCGCCGTTCACCGGCTCCCATGAAAGAATTTTCGCGGCTTTGCCATCTTGTTTCACCACCACGGAATTCACAGGAACCGCCGGCGGAGCTGACTGATCCTTGCCCGTTGCTGTTACCGTCACAGTAACCGGGTCGCCTCCGCTCGATTGCGGTACGCCGTGCGCCAATACCGCGGACGTGCTACATCCAATTGCTGCTACCAAAATCAGAAATTTCCGAATCACTCGCATATGAGCCTCCTCGCAAACAGGCAACATTACTATCCATTTACTTAGATGCCGAAAACGAGCTTGCCGTCTAGAGGTCACAACTGCTAATCGTAGCGCCGGCATTCTGCCGGCTTATTTCGAGGAACAAGATTAGTAACAGCTTGTTGTTACTTCTTCGGAGTAACTCCCGGCGAAGTCTCCGCCGGCAAATCCTTGTGCGCCGACCAATCTTCCCACGATCCGTCGAACAG
>DATBYL010000110.1:0-7150 GCA_036513735.1 Candidatus Acidiferrales bacterium | reverse complement strand
CACGCTTCGTGGACCGGCCACAAATTTCCGGAGTAGGGAAGCAGTTCGATGCGCGGCGTGAACCACGTCCACCAGGCGCGCTCGAAGGGAACCAAAATGTATGTGCGCAAGGGATGGCGCGCGCCGCGTTCTTTCGCCAGTTGCTCGAACTGAAAATTTAGCGCGGGAGTGATTAGCGCGCGTTTGTTGTATTCGTTGATGAGGATTGCAACTTGTGCGCGCTCGTCCGGCGAATCGAATGCATAATCCGGAATTGAGTTGATGTCGATTGGCGATTTTTCGCCGAGCTTCCAGCTTACGGAGTACGCATCGCGAAATTTCACGAGCCATGTTTGTGTCCAGTCGTAGAAACCGGGGAGGACGCGATCGCCGGGAGTTTCGGCGTGGGGCGGAGCCAGGAATTGCAATTGGCCGACGTTCAGGACGTTGCGTGCGGCCCAGGGTGAGAGGGGCAGGATAAATCCTGCCCCTACCCAGAGAATCGCCAGCGAAAGCTTCCACCAATTTGATGGGCGCCACCAGCGTGCGCAAAGTACGAGACCTAGCGCGATGAGGATCAGAGGCGTTTCGGGCCTCATTAAAGTGCCGAGGCCGACGATCAAGCCGCCGAGGAAGAACCATCCTACATATCGGAGCAGCAGACTATTTGGAATTGCCGCGCGCGCGATGTTCATGCTCGGGTTCGTCAGCGCGCGAATAAATATCAGCACGGCAAGTGCGGTGAAAAAAGTTGCGAGAGTTTCTGTGAGCGCTACGCCGGTGTAGCTTGCGGTGAATGGACAGAGCGCGGCGAGCCAGAGAGCGATTGTTGCCACCAATGTGCGCTTGGCTACGGGAGCCAGCCGCGCGGCGATCAGCGCCGTCAGGACGCACGTCATCAAATCGACGACAACTTGTACTGATGTGACCGCTGCCCGCGATTGGCCGAGCGTTCTGTAAATTGCGGCCAGAAATGCGGGGTAGCCGGGCATGCGCTCGTCGGATGGCAGCAACTGACCGTGCAAGATTCTTCCGTAAACGCCGTGAGTGAGCCAGTTGCGCGCCAGTTCTTCGTAAAATCTCGCGTCGCCGGCGAACGGATTGAAATGTGAAATGAAAAACCAGCGCAGCAAAATGCCGCACAGCAAGGCGGCGACCAGATGGCCGTAGGGCACGATGTGGCCCTTGCCAAAGATTCTGATCGGATCGCCGGCCGCGCTGGGCGGTGCTAATTGAGAATGATTCAGGCGCGGACTCCGCGATTCGTGCTTACTTTCAAGGTCATCATCGTAAGGAAAGTCATCGGCGTGAGAACGATGCTAACCCCATTTTGCCGGGGAAGGAATTGGAATTGAACCGCATTTGAATTGGGGGAATTTTAAACTTTCGGGAAAAAGTAGCGAACGGCAAGCAAGAGATACAACCGGCCTTGGTGTGTATTCCTGTCGTCCTGACTTGCCGTTCGTGAGAGCATTCTAGGAGCGGCCACGCAGGCTGACTGTTCCATAGTGAACACTATTAAAAGATTAGTAATTTTGGACCGCGTTTAGCTAAGTCCAATAGGCCCCATAAGATAGAGGCAATCGGCTCGATTTCCGCAGAAATCCACAGGCCGCGAATCCCTGTTCCATCTCTATGGGTAGAACAGCACGTGTGGAACGGCCTAGTCGCGAAGCATGGTCTAGTCGTGCAGGACGACGCTCAGCAGGGAACTATCCACCAGCAGGCCGTCGTGATGATCGCCGCCGTTATATTTAATGAAGCCCAGCTTGCGGAATTTATTCATGAAGAAATTCACGCGCGAACGCGTGGTGCCGATCATTTCGGCCAGCATTTCCTGAGAAATTTTGGGGACGACACGTTGGGGCTTGTCCTGCTTGCCGTAACGCGCCAAAAGCAGCAGCGTGCGCGCCAGGCGCTTTTCGCTGGAATTGAAGAGCTGGTCCACCAGGTCTTCTTCAATGCGGATATTTCGCCCAAGCATGTAGGAAATAAAACGGTCGGAGAATTCGTGCTCGTTGTGTAGCACACGAATCATTTCTTTCTTTTCGATGATCACGACATCGGATGGAGTGATGGCGGTAGCCGATCCGATGCGAAGTGTTTGACCGGCCAGGCAGCCTTCGCCAAAGAAATCGCCGGGGCCGAGGATGGCGACGACAGCTTCCTTGCCGTTTTCATTCACGATCGAAAGTTTGATGCCGCCTTTTTTTATGTAGTAGACGTCTGCGGAGGGATCGCCCTGCGAGAAGATCGCTTCGTTGCGGCGATATTCGGCGGTTTTGCGCGCAACTCCCACGGAGTCCAGAAAGTGCTGCGCGTTGAAGAGAGTTTTCGCAGGCTTGGCTGGCGGCGGTTTGTTAGCAATTTTTTTGTTAATCATATAAAGGTATCGAGAGGGGGCCGGGGGTGGTACACCTCTCCCCCGCCTAATACAATACCACTCACGGGTTTCCAATACTGTTCAATATTGCACACTTCTCAAAATTGGATTGGAGGCAGCGCGGATCCCGGAATTTCGGGATTACCAGCGGCGAAAGGGAAGTCCCAACTGACGGTATTGTATCACGGCTTTAGTTTCTGAGCAATATACTAATTCGGAATCATGTGCGAAATGCCGGCTTCCAGCAGTTTCGCAAACTGATCGGCCACCATCGGTCGGTTGAAATAATAGCCCTGCGCTTCTTCGCAGCCTTCGGCGGTCAGAAAATCCAATTGCTCGCGGGTCTCCACGCCTTCGGCGATCACGCGTTTTTTCAGGCTGTTTCCCATGCTGATTACGGCGCTCACAATTGCAGCGTCGTCCTTATGGGACGAGATTTCGTGCACGAATGACTGATCGACTTTCAGCGAATCAACCGGGAATTGGCGCAGATAGCTGAGGCTGGAATATCCGGTCCCGAAATCGTCCACGGTAAGTTGCACGCCAATTTCTTTTAGAGCTTTCAACATAGTGACGGTTGATTCGGCGTGCTTCATCAAGACGCTTTCTGTCAGCTCGAGTTCCAGGCAATGCGGATCGAGTTTGGATTCATGCAGGATCCCGCGAACACTTTCCACGAAATCCTTGCTGCGGAATTCCACCGCGGAAATGTTCACAGCCATGGGCACTGGAGCAAATCCGGAGTCCAGCCACGCGCGCGATTGTTTGCAGGCTTCGCGCAAAACCCATTGGCCGATGGGAAGAATCAGGCCGGTATCCTCGGCGATGGGAATGAACTGCGCCGGAGGAATGAACCCGCGATCGGGGTGCTTCCATCGCAGAAGGGCTTCCACGCCGGTGACGGCTCCCGTGCCAAGATCTATTTTCGGCTGGTAATGCAGGGAAAATTCTTTGTGTTCAAGAGCGACGCGCAAGCCGCCTTCGATGAACTGGCGCTCTGAAGCGCGAATATTCATTTCCTGTTTGAAGAACTGGTAATTGTTCCGTCCATTTTCCTTGGCGTGATACATCGCAGTGTCCGCGTTGCTGATGAGGGCTTCGGCGTCTTCGCCGTCATCAGGATAGATGCTGACGCCAATGCTGACGGGCACGATCACGTCATGCGGCCCGATGTGATAGGGCAGAGTGAGAGCGGCAAGAAGTTTTGCCGCGCTGATGCCCGCATTTTCCGCCGCTTCCAATTCAGAAAGCACGACTACGAATTCGTCGCCGCCTTGACGGCCGACCGTGTCCGATTCGCGCACACATCCTTCCAGACGTGCAGCTACGGCTTGCAGCAATTGATCGCCAATCACGTGGCCCAGCGAATCATTGATGTGTTTGAAGCGATCGAGATCCATGAAGAGGACGGCGATGCGGTATCCGTGGCGCTTTGCCATGGTGATGGCCTGTTGCAAGCGGTCGTTCAGTAACATGCGATTCGGCAAATCGGTGAGAGAGTCGTGCTGCGCCAGGTGAGAAAGCTGCAAGGACATTCGGCGAGCCACGCTCACGTCATGAAACACAATAACCGCGCCGGTAATTTTGCCGCTGCGATCGTGAATCGGCGCCGCGGAATCTTCGATCGGCGATTCGTAACCATCGCGCCGGATCAGGATGCAATTCGCTGTGAGGCTCACAGTTTTATTTTCGCGGACGGCCAACGCCATCGGATTATCGGAAGGTTCGCGAGTGGCTCCATCAATAATGTTGAAGACTTCCGCGAGTGGGCGTCCCATCGCTTCCGCGCGAGGCCATCCCGTCATGCATTCTGCTACGACGTTCAGATAGGTAACGTTTCCTGTAATGTCTGTGCTGAGAACCGCGTCGCCGATTGAATTCAAAGTGACCTCAGCGCGTTCTTTTTCGACGAAGAGAGCGTCCGCATTCGTTCCGCGCTCGATCATGCCGCCTACCGCGCGTGTCAGTGAGTACGCGTCCAAATGATCTTTCAGAAGAAAATCATGCGCACCGCGTTCGACGGCCAGTTTTCCGACGCTTTCATTGTTGGCGCCGCAGAGCACCAGAATAGGAATGTTGCTCGCCGCCGCTAACGCTTTGTCAAAGGTGTCAATTCCTCTGCTATCGGGCAGAAACAAATTCAATAAAATGCCGGAAATTCCGTTCTGCTTTAAGCGCTGCAAACCTTCGGCTAGGCTCTGTACCCACTCGATATGGGGCAAGCCGGGCTTGGTCAGAGCTTCCATGATGCGCGTAGCGTCGGCAACTTCGCCTTCTATTAAGAGCAATCCGTTTGTTGTGTTGTCCGTCATCTGACTATGCTCCGTGGCCACCATTCAACCACTTGTCAAGCTCTTGGTCTGTCCATTTTGGTACATGTGCAGTTTCGGGCAGCATGTACTGGTACTTGGCAATGTCGTTATTCGAGTCAGTAGTCAAAGCGAACGAGATCCTTTCATTGCAAGTTCGGAGCCAAAGTTCGGAGGTCTCAAACGGGCATTTGCGAGTGAAATACCGTGATTCGCCTTCTAAGACCAGCGCATGTGTTCAAATTTAGTCCGCGCGATTCCTCGAATGGGAATTCTCGCCGCGTTTCTCATCTGTGCAGTAATGCACAGACGCTGGCTGGCAACGTATCTACAATCGCATGGATCTGGGAGAATGGAATTCTGGCCCGTGGCGCGTGCTACGAATGAATCGTCAGCGCGCGAAGGAGAAAGGAGCGAGCTATGCTTGGGATAATCGCGGTAGTGCTAATTGTTCTGTGGCTGCTTGGGTTTTTCGCATTTCATGTCACATCGGGATTGATTCACATTGTTTTGGTGGTTGCGGTGATTTTGCTGATTCTGCATTTCGTCAGAGGCCAATCGGGCGACTAGAGCCTCGCACAACGTTTATCGGATTGAGTTGTAGAGTGAAAAAACAAAATGGGGTTATGTTCGGTATGGCATAGCCCCATTCGTCCCCAGCCTCTAAGATACTTCTAACGTCATCGCGCAATGGCAGACGCTTTTACAGGAGTTTCCTCTGCCGGCGTTGATTGAAATGCGACGACATTAAGTGCTTTCTCATCATAAATAAGACGAATAAGGGGGCTAAATGCTTTGGACAATCTGCGTAGTTCTCGTCGTTTTGTGGGCCCTTGGAATGGTTAGTTCCTACACGATGGGCGGATTCATTCACATTCTATTGGTGCTGGCCATAATCGTCCTGCTGATTCGCGTGATTCAGGGACGGAGACTCGTTTCGTAACTGAACTGTAGTTCGGAAGGACAAAACAGCAAACATGAAACCAATTTCAATGGCCGGCATTCTGCTTGTAGTTCTGGGTGCGCTGGCGCTCGCGTATCAGGGGATCACCTACACGCACCGCGTGAACGTCATTAATGTCGGCCCGATTCACGCGACGGCGGATGAACAGAAAACGATTCCAGTTCCGCCAATTCTCGGCGCGATCGCACTCGTCGGCGGAATTGCTCTGCTGGTGGTTGGAGGCAGGCAGAAGAATTGAAGAACTCGAATCTGAAAATGGAGGGCAACGATGCTACGTAAGATGATGACGACCGCTTTGATTCTGGTATTGGCAGGCGCCGTCTATGCAGCAAACAAAGAACAAGAACGCCTGGAAAATTGTGGCGTCGTGATGCAGGAAATCATAAACATTCCCGACAACATTCCGCAGGATTTGTTGAAGAAAGCGGAATGCGTAATCATATTTCCGTCGCTGACGAAACTCGCGTTTGGAGTTGGCGCCAGCTACGGACGCGGCGCAATGGTTTGCCGCACTGGCCCACATTTTAACGGCCCGTGGGGCGCGCCCGCAATGTATGCGCTGGAAGGTGGAAGTTTTGGAGCGCAGATTGGCGCGGAAGCAACCGACGTTGTGCTGCTGGTGATGAATGACCGCGGCATGGCAGCAATTCTGGATAGCAAAGTGAAACTCGGCGGCGATGCTTCGGCAGCGGCGGGACCAAAGGGCCGCACGGCCTCCGCCGACACGGACGCGACGATGCGCGCTGAAATTCTGAGTTATTCGCGAGCGCGTGGACTTTTCGCGGGTGTTTCGCTGGAAGGTTCCACGCTTCGCCCGGATAACGACGCCAGCAGGGACGTGTACGGACGCGATATCACTGCTCGCGAGATCGTCAGAGGCGGAAGGACGCGCATCCCTCAATCGGGTCGGCACCTCATCAATGTTCTGGAGAGGAATTCTCCGCACGACGAATCGGACCATCACGGAAATCAGTAACTCCGATTCAGCAGTTTACAATTCAACGAATGAAAAGCTCGCCGGGTTTATTCCAGCGAGCTTTCGTTTGTATGGACACACCCGTAGCCGGGTGTGCGAATGTTGTTAATCAAAGTTTTTTAGATTTACTACGAAACGAAACGCGCTTGCTCTTGAAACTTAGCTGCTACCGGCGTTCTTTACGCTTCCGGCTCAAACGGTGAAGGGCCGGTCATCAGTTCAATCGGTTCATCCAGGAATGACGGCGTTGTTTGTCCATCTTCTCCGGGAACTTTCTTCTGCTGACGGCGCTCGGCCTTCATCTTCTGCTTCTCGATGCGCTTCATTTCTTTTTGGCGTTTCTGAAATGTGATCTTTGACATTAGCTCTCCTCGCTTTCAGGATACGGCGCGAACAATGTCGCAGCCGGGCTATAGCCTGTTGCAACTTCTACCAGCGTGGTTCGCGCGGTTGCCGCGCGGCTTCGCGATAATCTTCGTTTGAGAAGCGTCCACGGCCGCCTCCATCGCGTCCGCCTCCGCCCCCGCCGCTTCCACCCC
>DATBYL010000109.1:0-8699 GCA_036513735.1 Candidatus Acidiferrales bacterium | reverse complement strand
ATAAATTTGTGCCCACGACCCCGAACAATTTGCGCGCCGCGCGGACTTGCTACGATCATCTTGCCGGTACGCTAGCTGTGATGCTGCACGACCGATTTACAACACATGGTTGGCTTGTGGCGCGCGCAAACGACGGCGAATATTCGTATGACGTTACGCCGAAGGGATCGCGCGCATTCGCCGCGATTGGAATCGATGTGGACGCAACGCGCGCGCTACGGCGGCGGTTCGCGTGCGGATGTTTGGATTGGAGCGAGCGGCGATTTCATTTGGGCGGCGCGCTGGGCGCGGCATTATTGAAGGTTGCACTCAAGAGAAAGTGGGTCGCGCGAGAAATCGGCAGCAGAGCGCTGAGCGTCACAAATTCTGGGCGTCACGAAATGCTGACGCAATTTGGAGTGCGAGTTTGAAGGCAAAGAGGTGTCGTTTTATTCGCCGGTAGATCCAGAATTCGGCGTAAATTCCCCGCAACATATTCCCCTCGATAGTGTTTGAAAAACCAATGAGCGAAGCGCCGTCAACTCGAAGCGGTTGGCCAGCGGCACTGAACTATTTTGCCGGACTGGTCGGTCACCCGAGCTTCGCGGAGGTTCCCACGCGAAAAGCACTCTTAGGACTCTTCTTCTGCTTGCTGGTTTTGCTTGGAATCGGCTTGCTAGGTTTCAGCCTGGCGCGCTAGCGCAGCGAACTGCACGGACTGGCGCGAAATAACTTCTGCAAGTAGAATATGTGCGGGCCGGAATGGCGGAACTGGCAGACGCACGAGACTCAAAATCTCGCGGTGCATAGCATCGTGTGGGTTCGACCCCCTCTTCCGGCACCAAATTTTTTGCAGTGATGCTGAACTTCCGTTAATTTCCCGAAGGTTTTTCGACGTGATCGATCACGATCATTTCGACAGGCCCCTTTCCCGATTCTAATTTCAATCCGAGCTGCTCTTGAATTGTCGTCAACAAATAGGGTGCATTTGTATCCGATGATGCTGGCGGAGGGCCGCTCGATCCGTTTCCACCGCTTGCTTGCAGCGATCCCTGGTTCGCCGTGAACTGTAAAAAGAAATCGAAATTTCCCGTGAGGCCGGTGTTGTCCAAAATTGGACGGTCAACATAGCTTGCCAGAAGGCGAATCAAATTTGTGATTGGCACCGCTTGTCCCGTTAACGTCAGCGCTCCGGCGTTCACACCGATGAATTCCGAGCCTGCTCCCCGAGCGTGACCATCGCGGTCGTGCAATCCATTCGCATAAGTGTCGCCGGATTTTGCTTGCGTAAGTTTGGAACCGCTCTTTGTAATGACGAGCGAATAAACGGGGCCTTCTGAAGTCTCGCGGCGAATCGTGAGCCTGAAGCGCTCCGTCAACAACTTCTGAAGCATCTGCTGACGCGCTGTTGTTCGCTCGGGAATACTTAACTTTTGTAGCGCATCAGCTACGGAAGCGTCCATCTTCGCGTCAATGTCGTAGAGATCTGAGGTGAACCAGCTCGGCCCACCGGAGACCTGATAATTTTCAACTCCGTACGCCGATTTCACCAGCATCTGCAGCGTCGCATTTCTTGCGATCAGCCCATTGGGTGAAGGCAGTAATCCGACCGCATTTCCGCCGGGTTTGCTGGGAAAGATTGTTGCGACTTCATACTCGTATGTGGTTGGAGTGGCGGAGCTTTGCGTTTCCGCAGAAGCTAGCATCACGTTGGTGACGACGAAGCTTACCGCTAGCAATCCAGTGGCGCTCATAAATAGCTTTTGACGGGCGGCAAACCGGCTAAGGTATCTGTTCATGCTTGGGCTCCTTTTACCGTAGACGCATCAGACGGACGAATGGCTCGCGTCTCGATTCAAGAATCGAGGCGGTCTGCCCGAAATTTGGACGTGATTGGAAGATGGCTACTACCGGGGCGCAGTTGATGCCTGCATCTCGCGGGCTAATAAATCGATGCGCTCGGGCGAGCCGGTGATGATGTTGGAAGGGAATCGGCGATAGTCAAGAATCGCGCGGTAAATGGCGTCCTCGCGGCTGTTGTTCAGCGCCATGCCGGCCATATATTGCAGACGCAAATTGCTGTCTGTGTTGATGGTGGCGTCGGCGAGCCAGGGTCGAAGTTCGGAATCTTGCCCGGTATAAATGGAAAGCAGATCCACGGCGGAATTGAAACCGACGTCGCGAAGCGATTGCGCCACGCGCGAATATTCGGGGCTGTCGAGACGCGTTTGCAATTGATTGACGTCAATTTTTGTGGGGCCATTCTGGCCGAGCAGAAAAAGATCGTAGCCTGCGCCGTCAATTGAATTAGCCCACACGGTACCGCCGGGGAAAACGTCGAAGAAAGTAGCGATTTCACTTTTCACCGTGGCTTCGTCACTTTCGTAGAGCGGAACCCACTGCGTGACAACGCCCCCGGGGTTTAAGTGGTCCTTCACCATCTGAAAATATTCTTTGGAATAAAGTGTGGCGCTGCCTTTCACCCACGGGTGAATCGGATCGGAAGTGATGATGTCGAATTTATTTTTCGTGGTGAGAACGTAGTGGCGCGCGTCGTCATAAACAATTGTGGTGCGTGAATCGAGCGCGACGTGATAATTCTGCGGGCCGAAATATTTTGTGGCCGCCGGAGGAACGAGCGGCTCCATTTCGCAAATCACAATTTTCTGAATGCTCGGATAAGTGACGAACGACCCAGCGGTGACGCCCGCGCCAAATCCTACAATCAGAACGGATTTTGGATCGGGATGAACGAGTCCGGCGAGATGGCCGAGCGCGCGTTGCAAGCGCATGTCATAAGTTTCAGTGGACGCTTCCACTTTTCCGCTGACGTGAAATTGAATCGCGCCGTCGCTGTATCTGGAAATTGCGATGGAGGAATTCAGTCCTTCGCCGACGTACAAAATTTTCGTGGTATCCAAATTAATTAGGAAACGGCGGCCGTAGGCGATCAGTCCCGGCGGAACTTGTGGCGTGTATGCGACGAGATAGCCCGCGCCGAACATGGACGCGATGAGAAGCGCAGCGCCAAACTTTTGGCGATGTTGCCACACGAACGGGCCGAGAACCACGAAAGCGCTGACTGCTGCGATTGTGATGAGTGCGCGTTCACAATTTTGCGTGCCGATGTGAGGAATTAAAATCACGCTGAATGCGAGCGCACCGATAATTGCGCCAGCGGTATTTGCGGCGTAAATTCCGCCAACCAGCCGACCGGGATCGTCATCTTTCGTTGCTGCGGCAGCGAGCGCGAGAGGGAAGCTGGCGCCCCACAATAATGTTGCGGGGAAAATCGCCCAGATCACGCGGACGATATCAATTTGGAATGTGAACCACGGATCGTGGGAGAGCAGCGGATTGATCGGCCAGTAGGGAAGTGATCGCGCTAGCGTGAAAGCCGTCCACGCGATGGCAGCGGCAAGAAGCAATTGACTGTAACCGAGTGCAGCGCGGGCGCGAACGGAACGCGAGACGATTGAGCCGATGGTGCTACCGATGCCGAGTCCGACTAGAAAAATCGCCAGAATAATCGAGAAAGTGTAGACGGTTGCGCCGAGCATCAGACCGAGAAGGCGCGTCCAAACGACTTCCGCGCCGAGCGCGGATGCGCCGGAAAGCGCGATGGTCAAATAAATATTCCAGTTACTTGTGGCGACTGGCCGTGCCAAGTCAATTTCCAGAGACGATTGCTTCGCAGGATCGGTTGGCGCGGCTGAAGTTTCTTCCGTCGATTGATCCGGCGTGACTTTTGCAACGCTATAGCTGATGAATCCGATGAGCGCGTTCAGTCCCGCGGCAAAATAAGTTGCGGAGGCCATATCAAAAACGCGCAGCAAATAAAATCCCGCGAGGAGGCAGCCGAAAACGGCTCCGGCGGTGTTAGCTCCGTAGAGAAGACCGAGCCAGGAGACTCCTCGCGGCGTGGTTTGAATCCAGCGCGCAACCGCGGGAAGTGACGCGCCCATTAGAAATGTCGGCGGCAGCAAAATGATTGCGCACATAATTGCGCGCAATAAAATTGCGGGCATTCCGTGGCCGACGGCGGAAACGTAAATCCAATCGACCAGCGGCATAAAAATGCGAACGAGAATCGCGCAAATTCCGATACCGACTTCGATTGCAGCATAAACGCGCAGCGGATGATGCTGGCGGCGCTTGAAATAACGCGGCAGCGTAAGACTACCGAGGCAAAGGCCGCCCATAAATGTTGCGAGCAGCACGCCGAGCGAAATTGCGGTGGAACCGATGACGAGTTGCAGCATCTGGTACCAGACAATTTCGTAGACGAGCGCGGCGCATCCGCTGGCCGCGAATAAAATCATCAGCAGCGGCAAATACGGCGATGCGTCAAACGCTTTCGGCGCCGCTTCCTTCTTAATTGCTTTCCCCATTTTCGATGGCCGTCCTGAAATAGCTCGCAGACATTATCACATCCGGTGAGACGGAGCAGCGCGGCGCGGCGTTGCGGAATAGCGCGATTTCATTTACGGCGATGATGAAAGCGACTTACGCCGGGGAAGAGAAAGTGCCTGGCGAGAACAAAATTGTGCTTGGCAGGAACTGTTGCTTTTATGAACAATCCTCTTGCGCCGCCGCGCGGCACTACTTAATATAAGGCGCTACTCGGAGAACGACACTCGTGCCAAAAGAAAAACCAAAAGTAAACATCGGCCAGGTGATTCGCGCATATCGCGGCCAGCGCGGACTTTCGCAAGGTGACATCGAACGGCGCACCGGACTGCTGCGCTGCTATTTATCGCGCGTGGAAAACGGACACACCGTGCCGTCGCTGGAAACGCTGGCGAAGATTGCCGAAGCGATGGACATCGCACTGGCGGATTTTTTCCCCGGCGCTGAAACGCAGCACGACCGCGAGACGCAAAAAATGTTGGGCGAACTTTCGGAGGACGAAATCCGCTTTCTTTCCGAGATCAAGAAGCACAGCTCGACGCTTTCCGATGGTGACAAGCGATTGGTGCTGGCGATGATTCGGAAGATGGCGATCATCGTGCCTCCGGCGCAAGCGACGCGCAAAGCAGCAGCGCCGCGACGGCCTGGCTATTAGTTCACTGATATTTTTGGATGATGAGCGGGAGATCTAAGCTTCCGCTTCGAGTTCTGATTGTGCAGGACTGCGTTTGCGCAGCAGGCTTCCGGCAGTTTCCGCGAGAGTGACTCCGAGTTGTCCCCAGAGACGCGCTTTTAGTGTGCGATAGCTTTGCGAGCCGGCAAAAACATCTCCAAGCATTTGACGGAATGTGGGGCTGTGGCGCGCGAAAGCGATCATGCGCGTGGTGACTGCCCCACCGAGAAATTTTCCGTGATAAAAAAGCGGGGAAAGTTTCGCGGCGCGTTCCAATTCTTCGCGGAAAGCGGTTTGAACTCGCGCGGGATATTCCGCTGGCGCGTTTGCGATCAACGCTTCGGCCAAAATTTCTCCGGAGCGCATGGCGTAATAAATTCCTTCGCCGGTGACGGGATCAACCCACGCGGCGGCATCTCCGACCAAAGCCCAATTTGCGCCGACGACAGAACGCTGCTGCAAAGTTTTGCGGCGAGGCGACGGAAGAATGTGGCTGTAGAGTTCAGCGCTCTCGAGGCTCAATTTTTCTTCCTCGACAAACGAATCCAAAAGTTTTCGTAACTCTCGCGACGCGTGCTTGGCCATGTTCGCGCAGATTCCTACGGAAAGATGTCCGAGGCGCGGGAAGGACCAGAGGTAGCCTTCGAGGCCTTTCACAAATTTCACTTTCATCAGATCGGAATCGACGGGAATGTAATAGCCGAGAGTTAATTCCAAATCTTCCGGCGGAAGGGGATCAGTTGCAGGCAGCAGGGAATTTCGCGCTCCGGCGGCGATGACCACGAAATCTGCTTCGTGCCAACCGCCGGCGGCTTCTAAACGCGCGTGTGGGCCGTCTGTTTCTACGCGCGTTACACGCGCGCGAACGACGTCGCATCCGGCTTCGGTGGCGCGATCGAGGAGCAGTCCATTCAAAACTTTGCGGGCGTAAATAATAATTGGCCAATCGAGACGCAGACGCGCGCGTTTGCCGTCGGAAGAAATTAATTCCACGTTGCTGATTGGTTTTTTCGGAGCGGGCGAAGAAAGTAAAAACGGAAATGCGGCGAGAGCTTTTTGTGTGAGTCCGCCGCCGCAGGGTTTTTCCCAAGCAAGATGTTCATCATAAATAGTGACTTGAAATCCGGCGCGTGAGAGGCGCTCGCCGCAAGTTGCACCGGCGGGACCTCCGCCGAGGATTGCGATGTTTCGCACTGAGGACATCGTCCGGTTAGGAGAGAAACTCGCGATCTGGATACGCTGAAGTCGGTAGCCAGTTTGAAAGTATAGCACCGATGGAAACTTACTTGGTGGGACGGCGGTTACCAGTTGGAGGCACGGCCTGCCTGTGTGGAATTTTGGTGGCGATGTGAAAATGCAATTGCGGATGCGGTTTGTGCTGAATCGAACGAATATGGGGCTTAGAGAGGTGAGAGTGCGTTTTTTTGAGGGCGATTTCGAGGCTAAGTCGTTTATTAGCACACACATCAACCACAGAACGCTGTAAGTCCTTTATTAGCACACACATTGCAAAATAGGTGGGGTGGGGGGATCGGGAAAATTTTGAAAGTGGGAAATTATATGGTTGATTGGAGACGATGTTTTGGCGAACGTTGAGGGTGCTTTTATGGTGGCCGTCGGAGAGTGGCGAGTGTGTATTCAACGCAGAGGCGCAGAGGGCGCAGAGAAAAGATTTGAGAGAATCGAGGCGTGGGTGTGCGCGAAAGAATTGGGATTTGGCGCGCGTGGTAAGATGGAGGTGCGAAGGTTCGCAACGCCGAACACGTTGCGAACGTCTAGCGCATCGCACCTTACGCTTACAAATGATACTGGCTTCAGTTGACGAACTGCTTTCCCGCGTTGTTCGCCACCGAGTGGTGGACGCCGCGCTGGATGATTTGCGCCGTGGTGGGCAGGAATCGCGGCTGGATGGGCTGATCGATCCGGCGCGGACGATTGTCGCGGCGCAATGCGCGGCGGCGATTCGGCGTCCGACGATCGTGGTGGTGGCGTCGAGCGCGCGCGCGGAAGCGATGCTGGAGCCGCTGCGATATTTTTATCGCGCGGCGAGTGCGGACGCGAGCCAAGTTGTTTTATTGCCGGGGCTGGATGCGTTGCCGTGGGGAGAATTGCCTGCGCATCCCGAGATTTTAGAAACACGCGCGATGGCGTTGTGGCGATTCGTTGCGGGGCAGGCGCAACTGATGGTTGTGCCGGTGAGCGCGGCGATGTTGCATTATCACGCGGCGGAATCTTACGAGAATTTAGCCCGGACAATTGAACGGCACACCGAAGTTCCTCTGGACGACCTGGTACGGCACCTCGAATCAACTGGATATATTCGCGCGGAAATGGTGGAAGCTCCGGGACAGTTCGCGTTCCGCGGCGGAATTGTGGACGTATTTCCGGCGGAAGCGGTGCGTCCAGTGCGAATTGAATTGCTGGGCGATACGGTGGAATCGCTGCGGGAGTTTGATCCAGATACGCAACGGTCGGTGAATCCGGTAACGCGAATTACTTTGCCGCCGTTGGTGGAATCGGTGGCTCCGGTGAGCGTTGATGTGATTGGCGGCGATGGAGACGCACCGGAAAAATTACCGCAACAGTGGGGAACACAAACAATTTTTGATTTGGTGGCGCGTCCATTGGTGATTCTGGATGAGCCTGCGGCGATTGAAGAGGCTTCCCGAAAATTTGCTGAGCGCATTGCGGAATCGAGCGCGGCGAATGGCGAAGAGGATGCGGCAGCGCGATTCGCGATGAAGGCGGTGCCGTTCCAACAGGAAATTGCGAAGCAACAGCGATTGATGCTGGAACAATTGCCGATGGAAGGGCCGGGGCGGAAATCACACACGTTGCTGACGCAAACGACGCCGAAGTATCACGGAAATATTGCGGCGTTCATGACGGAATCGAACACGCGAATTAAGGCGGGCGAGCGGGTGATTGTTTCGGCGTCCACGCTGGGTGAACTGGAGCGGCTTGCAGATCTTTGCCATGAGTACGAGATGGCGTACCAGTTGGCGGAAGTGGATGAGACGGCTGTTGGCGCGCGATTGGCGGAAGATTCGACGGCGGGATCAGTTCCGGCGTTGGTGCTGGCGCGAACTCCGCTGACGGAAGGTGTTTCATTTCCCGGTTGTCTGCTGACAATTTACGGAACGGGGGATTTGTTTGATACGCAGGCGACGGCGCATCCGCGTTCGCATGCGAAGACGGGAAAATTTTTCAGCGATTTTGCGGAATTGAAACCGGGCGATCACGTAGTGCATGTGGATCACGGGATTGGAGAGTTCGAGGGGCTGCGTCAACTGAAGACAGATAGCGCGGTGGGCGAATTTATGTTGCTGCGCTATGCAGATGACGCGCGTCTTTATGTGCCGCTGGCGCGCATGGATTTGGTGCAGGGATATCGCGCGGTGGAAGGCGTTGAGCCGCCGCAGTTGGATAAGTTGGGCGGGACGGCGTGGGAGACGCGGCGCGCGAAAGTTAAGAAGTCATTGAAGGATATGGCGGATCAATTGATTCGTTTATATGCGGAGCGAAAACTTTCGGGGGCACACGCTTTTCCTCCGGACACTCCGTGGCAAAAAGAATTTGAGGATGCGTTTGAGTTTGATGCGACGAAGGATCAGGTGGCGGCGATTGCGGATTTGAA
>DATBYL010000108.1:0-9362 GCA_036513735.1 Candidatus Acidiferrales bacterium | reverse complement strand
CATCTGTGCAGGATTCAGAAAATCCGCGCTCGCTTGCCGGCGATCCTCTCGGCCATTATCTTTTTGGAGGCCACGGTCAAGAGGCAGGCTTTATTGATGGCTACATTATTTCGCCACTCGACGGTTCTCTCACCGCTTATGCGAGCTACGACGGCGATTCGTTTTCTGGGCCCGGCACTTTTCCGTTGCACATGACAGTGGATTCCACCGGCACTTTTCTCTACACAGATCTCGGCCATTTCATGATTCCTTCTGTTCCCGGGCCGTTGACGCAAATTTATCCGATCACTGAAGTAACCGCCACAAGCAATCGAAATGTTCCATGGACCGCGGATTTGATCGGCCCATTTGTTTTTGCGGCGGATGTAAACCCCGGCTTCCTCGATAGTTTTCAGATTAATCCGGCAGTCGGCACCATCACCGCCGCGCCCGGTTCGCCTTACGCCGTATCGGGCGGACTTCGCGCCATCGCCGTCACCGGTTATCCCGCTCAATTCGCCGCGCCGGCCGTCACGTTTTCTCCGATTACATTTGCCTTTAGCAGCACACTCATCGGCCAAAGCGCTTCTACTCCAATCACTCTCACCAATTCCGGCTTCGCTACGCTGACCATCGACACAATTTCAATCGCCGGCGCGAATCCCACGGATTTCTCGCAGACAAATAATTGCGCCGCAACTCTCAGCTCCGGCGCAAGCTGCTCGTTCAACATCACATTCACTCCGCAAGCCGTCGGCGAACGTGCGGCATCACTGAACATCACCGACAATGCTGCCGGAAGCCCGCACATAGTTGTGCTCAGCGGCGAAGGCCTGAATCCAACTCCGGCCGTCACGCTTGTTCCAGGAAGTTTCACGTTTCCATTGGCAATGGTCGGCAACACCGGAGCTTCGCAGGGATTCACGCTCACTAATTCCGGCACGGGCACATTGCACATTTCCAGCATCGCGCTCGCCGGACCAAATCCCGGCGACTTCACGCAAACAAACACCTGCGGCGCAACAGTTGCCGTTAACGCGAATTGCGTGATCACCGTAACATTCAAGCCGCAAGCCGCCGGCACTCGAACCGCAATTGTCACAATCGTTGACGACGCCCCGGCCTCGCCGCAGGCAATCAGCCTCACCGGCTCAGCCATCGCGCCATTTACGATAGCGCCCGCCGCAAACACAGTTGTACTTGTGCCCGGCCAATCCAGTCAGCTCGGCATGCAATTCACATCAATGCCGAATTTCACCGGCACTGTTTCATTTACTTGTTCCGGCGCGCCAACCGGTTCCACTTGCGCAATTTCGCCGCCAACTCTTCCCGTCACCGGACAAATGACCACCACTCTAGATCTGGTCGTGAATTCCGCAACAACTTCTACATTGGTTCGTCCCAACACTGATAACTCGCCGACTCCGTGGCAGTTCGCAATATTTATTTTGTTTCTTCCAGCAATCGCATTCTCGCAGCGAAGAAATATTTTCAGGCAATTTGGTTTTGCGCGCCTGCGTTTCGCGCATCTGGCAATCTTGTTCGCGCTTTCCGGATGTCTGATCGCGTCCGGATGTGGCAGCGGAACAGCCGTTACGCCGCCGGCCGGTCCGGTGCCCGGCGTTTACACTCTCACCGTCGTCGCAACTTCCGGAACCGCCACCGTATCTCTGAATGTCACGTTGAACGTTCAATAGCTTCGTTCAATAATTCTGTTCAGTAGCATCGGAATCTCTCGCAACCGCGCTTCTCCGGTGTATACTCCCGATTCGCAGCTCGCTTGAATTGGATTTCAGAAATGGTATTCGATTTCAGAAACAATGCTTGTGCATCTGCGCTCTCGGAGGTTTCACAGTATGCTTCGCAATAAACTGATCCAAAAAATTATGCTCGTCGCCGTTATTCTGCTGACGTCTGCCGCGGCTCACGCGCAGACGCGCCTTCTCCGCTATCCTTCCTATTCCAACGGGAAAGTTACCTTCAGTTATCTCGGCGATATTTGGGTTGCCAATGAAAACGGCAGCGGCGTGCAGCGCATCACGGACAACACCGCGCGCGAAATTAATCCGCGCTTTTCTCCGGACGGCAAGTGGATTGCATTTTCCTCGAATCGCGCCGGGAATTATGACGTATACGTCATCTCCGCAACCGGCGGCAAGCCGCGTCAGCTCACTTTCCATAGCGCGGACGACAACGTAATCGGCTGGACGCCCGACGGAAAATATATTTTGTTCACCTCGTCGCGCGGACTCGGAGTTTTCCCCGGCGTCGCCACCCTTTTCCAAATCAGTCCGGATGGCGGCATGGAAACGCCGCTTCCGTCCGACTGGGGCTCATGGGCCAGTTACTCTCCAGACGGATCGAAGCTCGCATTTTCGCGTCACCCCGGCGTCTGGTCACGCCAGCATTATCGCGGTAGCTACGCGGTTGATTTGTGGATCGAAGATTTAGCGCCGAACGCCGCGAAGAAATACACGCAAATTTCCGATCCCGATTACAAAGGCAATATGTTCTGGCCCATGTACGGCCACAACGGCGAAATTTATTTCGTCGCCGATCGCCTGCCTTCCGAAAAGAACATCAAATTCGGCGGCGCCGAAGTAATGAAGAGCGTCAACAACATTTGGAAAATCTCCGATAAAGGCGGCGCGCCCGTTCAAGTGACGCATCACACCAGCGGCAAACTTTATTTCCCCAGCATGTCCGCCGACGGCAAAACAATTGTCTACGAAGAAGATTTCGGCATTTGGAAATTGGATGTGGCCAGCGGAAAGAGCACCGAAATTCGCGTGGATATTAAATCCGACACGAAAGAAAACGATCTCGAACTGCGCACCATTCAAAATGAAGCCGAAGGATTCAGCCTTTCGCCTTCCGGACGCCGCGCCGCCATCGCCACTCACGGAGAAATTTTCACCGTCGCCACCGACCGCGGTGAAGCGCAGCGCGTCACCGAAACTCCCTGGCGCGAACAGGATCCGCGCTGGTCGCCGGACGGCAAGTGGATCGCATTCGTTTCCGACCGCACTGGACGCCAGGAAATTTTCATCGCCGACGAGATGGGCGCCAATCTGAAAAAATTAACCGACGCTGATTGCGACAAAACAACCATCGTCTGGGCGCCTGACTCGAAATCTTTCCTATGGACAGGTTCCGATCACACATTGCGCCGCGTGGATGTTGACTCCGGCAAAACGGAAGCTCTCGCCACCAGCAATACCGCCAACATCGGCGCTCCGCAATTTTCGCCCGATGGAA
Organism: Candidatus Acidiferrales bacterium; assembly: GCA_036513735.1. Classification (GTDB taxonomy): domain Bacteria; phylum Acidobacteriota; class Terriglobia; order Acidiferrales; family UBA7541; genus DASTCZ01. Next base: position 6,125 of record DATBYL010000108.1, on the reverse strand, counting down.
AATTTGTTTCTTACTCCAAAGAAGATTCGCTTCTTCGCGCACACGTCTACATCAAGCCGCTCGATGGCGGCGCGGAGCACATGATCGGCTCCGACGAATTTCTAATCGCAAACGGCGCGCGTTGGACGCCTGACGGCAAAAAACTTTTGCTCCTCGGCGGATTCGGCGCGCCCGCCATGTCCGCTCTAAATCGCACCACACTTCAACTTTTCAGCGTTTCGCTTACGCGCGCGGAAAAAAATCCCGATGATCGCGACGTTGATACCGAAGCTCAGGCGCAAGCCACAATTGACGCAGGCCGGGGCGGACGCGGCGCCGGGGGCGCAGCCGCGCCCGTCGTCGTAAAAATCGAATGGGATGGACTCGACCGCCGTATTCGTCAGCTAACAAATATGCCCGGCTCCGTTGGCAATATTGCTCCTTCGCCCGATAGCCGCACCATCGCGTTCGTCGCGCAAGGTGGCGGCGATGCTGGCGGCGCGGGTGCCGGAGGCGGCCCAACCCTTTACACAATTGGTGACGACGGCACCCGTCTCACAGTTGTCGCGCAGGGAAATGCCGGCGGCGGTGGAGGCGGTCGTGGCGCGGGCGGTGGAGGAGGCGGCTATGGCGATATGCAATGGACGCGCGACAGCCGCAATCTTTATTTCATGCAAGGCGGCGGAATTTATTCCATCGGCATCGCAGCTCCGCTCGCAAATGAAAACGCTCCAGCCGCTGCGGCAGCAGGCGGAGGAGGCGGTGGTCGTGGCGGACGCGGCGGAGGAAATGCCGGCGCAGCTCCTGCCGCAGCGCAAACTGCGGGCGCTCCTGCGGCTCCGCGTCGCGTGATGTTCACCGTGCGCATGGAAATCGACACCGTTGCCGAGCGCAAACAAGTTTTCGAGGAAGCGTGGCGAACTATGAAGAATCGCTTCTTCGATCCGAAAATGCACGGCGTCGATTGGGCTGCCGCGAAAGCAACTTACGAAGCGCTGCTGCCCGATATCGCCGACAACGAAGAACTCCACAACGTCATCATGGAAATGATAGGCGAAATCAGCGCATCGCATACCGGAATTTCGGGTGGCGGCGCGCCCGGCGATCCCAACGAGCGAATTCAAACTTATTATCCCGGGTTCGATCTCGTCACCGATCCAAGCGGCTACTATAAAGTTGCGTGGATTTACAAAAAGGGTCCAGCCGATCACGACTACATAAAATTAAACACCGGAGATTTCGTTCTCGCCATCAACGGCAAGCCCGTGAAAGTCGGCGAAAATTACTGGAAGCATTTTAATTTGCTCACCAGCCGCAAATTTGAATTCACCGTGAATTCAAAGCCGCAAATGGATGGCGCGTGGACCATCAGCGTCGAGCCCGTCACCGGCGCCGCGCAAACAAATCTCGAATACGCGCGCTGGGTTGACGACCGCAAAGCCATGGTCGATAAAATGTCCAACGGCACAATCGGATATCTCCACATCCGCGCCATGGACGCGCCGTCTCTCGCAAAATTCGAGCGCGATCTTCTCGATAATCTCGATAAGAAAGCGCTCATCATTGACGAGCGTTTTAACGGCGGCGGCGGAATCGATCAGGAGCTTCTCGAAATATTAAATCAACGAAAAATGTACGAGTCCTACGTCGGCCGCGATTCCGTTCGTATTCCGCGTCCGGTGCAAGCTTTCTTCGGGCCTATGGTAGTGCTGCAAAATGAACGATCGGCCAGCAACGCGGAAATGTTCCCCGAAGGTTTCCGCACACTGGGCCTCGGCAAAGTCGTCGGCGTCACAACGTACGGCGCGGTAATCGGCACTGGCGCGTTCACGTTGCTCGACGGTTCATCTCTGCGCACTCCCGGCATCGGCGTATACACCGCCAGCGGCGAAAATTTTGAAAATTACGGCGTGCCGCCCGACGTCTATGTCGACAACACTCCGCCGGATTTCTTAGCCGGCCACGATCGCCAAATCGAAAAGGCAATCGAAGTGTTGCGTTCGCAAATGAAGTAGCGATACGAAAATTAAATAGGAAGAACGAGGCGTGACTCGGTGAGCCACTCGACGAGAACGAGAATACTAATCAGATTTCTCGCGGCGAATCTTGTCGTGATTGCTCTCGGCGTGTGCGTAGCGGCCCAATCCGAGGGCCCGCCGTCATCAAGTGAGCTCGAAGCCATCAGCGCTCGCGGGAAGTTGCTCTCAGCGTATGACGTTGCGGCTTGGCACGCCACCGATGCCGTGCAATCGCTACCCGCGGACAAAACGCGAGTAGGTCGTTACATTGCAAGGCAATCGGGGAACGGATGGCGAGTCGCCTTCGGCAAGTTGAATGAGGCGCAGGACAAATTTCTCGTTGCCTACGAAGCAAGTCAGGGCGCCACTCCCGTTCAGTTCACGGTAGCGTCGTTCGATCCACCGAAAGAGGACACTGGATTTTATTTAGCCGGAGCCAATGCAATCGATACAGCGCTAGCGGATTTCAAGGGTGAGAAGCGCCCATATAACGCGGCCGTTTTGCCCGCTGACCGCGGCAAACTATTCGTCTACGTATATCCCGCTCAAACCAAGGCAAGTGCTTATCCAATGGGAGGAGACGTCCGTTATTTAATTTCCGCGGACGGGAAAACAATCATCGAGAAACGCCAGCTCCACAAGTCAATTTCGGAAAACGACTATTCCAACAAATCAATCAAGGTCCAGGCTGGTTATCACACACACGTGTTGAGCGACTTGCCTGAGGATACGGACGTATTCTACGTTCTAACTCGAAAACCGCCCATCCCGGAATACGTAACTTCATCGAAGTTTATGTATCAAATCAGCCCGAGCGGCTCGATCACTTTCATGGGCAAGACTCAAGACGTACTCAAGAAGAAATAGATTCTTGATCGGTCGGCGCGTCTTGCCTCTTAAATGTGAACGGAGTTCTGCCAACTACAAACTCCCCGATGATGTCCCGCTCGCCAACATTTCCTCATAAGCATGTTCGCCGTGTATCGACTCATCCAATCCAGCTTCCTCACTCGCTTCATCAACTTTCACCGGAGTGAAAATATTGATCACCTTCAACATCCCGTACGTAAAAACAAACGCCCACACCGAAGAAAAAAGCACTGCCAGGACTTGTTTGTAAAAGAAACTCGCATCTCCAAACAAAAGCCCGTTGCTTCCGTCAGGATTGAATCGCTGATCCGCAAAAAGTCCCAGCAGCACAATCCCAAGCGCTCCACCAACTCCGTGCACGCCCCAAACATCCAGTGCGTCATCCCATTTCAATTTATTTTTCAGTTCCACCGCGTAATAACACACCACGCCTGCAACCACTCCGATGATCACCGCCGTCGTCGGAGAAACATATCCAGCCGCTGGCGTAATTGTTGCAAGTCCCGCAACCGCGCCCGTCAACAATCCAAGAAATTTCGGCTTCTTCTCATTCATCCACGCGATCACTAGCCACGCGACCGCCGCGAAGGATGCTGCGATGTCCGTATTCAGAAATGCGGTCGCCGTCACGGAGTCCACGCGCATTTCGCTACCCGCGTTAAATCCGTACCATCCAAACCAAAGCAGTCCGGTTCCCAGCGCCACCAACGGAATACTGTGCGGGCCGCTATCTTTAGTTCGCCGCCTTCCGACATACAGCACTGACGCGAGCGCCGCGATTCCCGCGATGTTATGCACCACAATTCCGCCGGCGAAATCTTTCACACCCCATTGCTGCAGCATTCCGCCGCCCCAAACCATATGCACGAACGGAAAATAAACAAACGTCAGCCATCCGGTCAGAAAAAGCATGTACGCTTTGAACGTCACGCGATTCGCGAACGCGCCGGAAATCAGCGCGGGCGTGATAATCGCGAACATCATTTGATACGCGATAAACACCATCATCGGAATCGTATCGTTCGGCGAAGGAGTGGAAAGTCCGATTCCGCGCAAACAAACATTATTAAAATTTCCAATCACGCCGTGCCAATCGCCACTGAAGCACAATGAATAGCCGTACAAATACCAAAGCACCGTCGTCCAACCCATCGAAACGAAACTTTGAATCATAATCGCCAGAACATTTTTTCGTCCGACCAGCCCGCCATAAAAAAACGCCAGCCCCGGCGTCATCAACATCACCAGGCTGGTGCACAAAATCATAAATCCCGTGTTGCCAGTGTCGAGATGCAACATTCGATCCTCCTTGTCGTGCAGAGTGCCCCAAATCGAATAGCAAATCGTTGCGTAGAGCCGAAACGCCCACATTCTTAGCACATTTAGCCTATCTAGCAAGTTGTAATTGGAATTGTGCTTCGGACAATACGCGCAAATAAAAAATCGGGATTTCCGCCGCAATCTCTCGCGACGAAAATCCCGATTTTGTTTAGCTAATCCTCAAACTAAAAACTAGCTCTCCATCTGCACTTGCAAAACTTCTCCCGGCAGCCGATCCATTCTCAGCGTCGGATTCGATTCCACTCGCGCGCTTCCGCCAACCGCGGCAACTTTGTGCGCGTGCTTCGAGCGATCGTGCAGCGGACGTCCCGGAACTGGGCCGGAATGTTTGCCGCGATTAAATCCGCTGTGTTCGCGTGCGCCATGATCATGTCTTTCACGACCATGCCCGCTGCGTTCTTGCGAACCGAAATCGCGCGGAGCTGATTCCTGTGCATGAGGTGCGCGCGTTTCCTTCGGACGGCCTTCGCCGCCCTCGCGGATCCATTCCATTTGAATTCCCAGTGTGCGCTCCATGTGTTGCAATTCTTTCCGCTGTTCGCGCGCATACAAAGTGGAAGCAACTCCGGTCAATCCCGCGCGTCCAGTGCGTCCAACGCGGTGAATAAAACTTTCCGCGCCGTCCGGCAAATCGTAATTGATCACGTGCGCGATATCCTGCACGTGAATTCCGCGCGACGCCACGTCGGTTGCAACCAGCACGCGGAAGCGTCCCTGTTGGAATCCGGCCAGCGCCGCATTTCGTTGTGATTGCGAACGGTTGCCGTGAATCATCGCCGCTTTAAATCCCTCGCGGACCAAATTCTTCGCCAGTTTTTCCGTTCCGCGCTTTGTGCGGGCAAACACCAGCACTCGTCCGGATTCTTTTGCCAGCAAACGTTGCAGCATTTCCTGTTTTCGATCCACCGCAACTTCAAAGGCCTGTATTCGCACATTTTCGTTCGGCTTCAATGTTGAACCAAATGCCAATCGCACCGGGCTCTTCATGTAATCCTTCACCAAATGTACGACGGACTGTTCCAGCGTCGCCGAAAAGCACAGCGTCTGTCGTTCCTTCGGCAGCACCGACGCAATTCGTTTGATGGCCGGAAGAAATCCCATGTCCAACATGCGATCTGCTTCGTCCAGAATCAAAACTTGCAGCGCCTTGAAGTTAAAAAGTTTCCGGCTCAGAAAATCTTCCAGCCGTCCCGGAGTTGCCACTACCAGCCGCGCGCCTCTGCTGATCGCCGTCAACTGATGTTGTTCGGCCAATCCTCCGACAACGAGCGCCGCCGGCGAAAGTTGTTTGCCACGCAGCACGTTATAAACTTCCACCACTTGCATCGCCAGTTCGCGAGTCGGCACCAGCACCAGCGCGGCAATTCCCGGCACATTGTTCGCCAGCAATTTTTCAATCACTGGAATCAAAAACGCCAGCGTTTTGCCGGTTCCGGTTTGCGCGGTAGCCAGCACATCTTTTCCTTCAAGCGCCACGGGAATTGACGCGTCTTGCACCGGCGTGGGAACAGTGAACTTCGCTGCCGCCAGGCGGTCCTTCATGTATTGTGAAATCTGCATTTCTGTAAAACTTTGCATTTACCTTGTCTTTTCTCTGGCGCGGGGCACAGCGCAACGCACAATCCAGCCTTCGGACGCACACAGCTACTTGCAATGGCCAGCTTCGATTTAATTTACGTTTGACGAGCAGACTACGGCGTCATAGCGAACGTACGCTGAAGACTTAACGGAGGAGAACTGAAGGCGGAACTTCTTCGATCAGCCTGATTTCGACCAGATCAACCGCACCACACAACCGCGGAATTAAGCGCAAAGACACTATAGCACACTTCCCGTCGAACTCGGGCTTTATTTACGACGAAGCGCCGTCTGCGATAAAGGAAATTATGCTATTGACACGGATAGATATAAAACGAT
>DATBYL010000107.1:0-16084 GCA_036513735.1 Candidatus Acidiferrales bacterium | reverse complement strand
AGATTCTCGCCGGCACGGTTCTGCCGGGCGATCATGTGATCGTGGATGTGGATCCGGCAACGCACAAAGTGAAATTTGTGCGCAAGCCGGGCGCCGAATTGCCCGCGGCGGAGACAAATGCCGCTGCAGCCGGCGCTGCTTCGTCAACGGCGCCGCCGGCTTCGCGTTCCAAGAAGAAGTAAAGCGCTTTCCGGTGATTGAACGCCGCGAAGTTGACGTAAGCTTTCATGATTTCTAAACTGTAGGTGTTCCCAGGGGAGATTGTTCGATATGCGTGGACTGAAGACAGGATTTTTGCTGATCGCGCTAACACTGCTGTTGGTGTTCGGCGGCGCCGCTTTTTCCGGGCAGAACGGAATGATATTCGGCCTCGGAATCGCGTTCGTCATGAACATCAGCGCGTATTTTTTCTCGGATAAAATCGCGTTGAAATCCAGTCACGCGCAGCCGGTTACGCGTGAACAAGCTCCGCAACTTTATGCGGTCATGGAACGCCTGTGCGCCAAAGGCAATCTTCCCATGCCAAAGCTTTACGTGATTCCGGAAGAAGCGCCGAATGCGTTTGCCACCGGCCGAAATCCAAACCACGCTTCCGTCGCAGTCACGGCAGGGCTGCTGAAGTTAATGAATGACGACGAGCTGGAAGGCGTAATCGCTCACGAACTTTCGCACGTTCGGAATTACGATATTTTGATTACGTCTGTGGCCGCGATGCTAGCTGGCGCGCTTTCCATGCTGGCCTACATTGCGCGATGGGGCCTGATGTTTACCGGATATGGCGGACGTGACCGCGGCCGCGGAAATCCAATTGCATTGTTGCTGATGATTATCGTTGCGCCGATTGCCGCGCTGCTTTTGCAACTGGGAATTTCACGGCAGCGCGAATATGCCGCTGACGCCGCCGGGGTAAAACTCGTTGGCCATCCGTATGGACTGATCTCCGCGCTGCAAAAGCTTGGTGAATATAACAAACGCATTCCGATGAACGTTTCGCCGACAACGGCGTCGCTGTTTATCGTTGCGCCGCTCAGCGCCCGCGCGGTTTTCTCGGCGCTGTTCAGCACGCATCCGCCGCTCAGCGAGCGCATTGCGATTTTGCAAAACATGACCATCGGCCGCTAGTTCACAATAAATAACTGGAGCGATTCGCAACTGAGTTAACGGCCTTCGCATCCAACAGGCGGACAGAATTTCAGTACTCGTGCAGAAAGACCATCGTCCTAGTACCCGCCTTCACCCTTCAGAAGTTTTTGGGTACCTGATAAATACAGTATTTCCAATAAGTTATAGAAAAACCCATCGCGCGGCCGTTTGGCCTGCGAACTGCATTGTCCATTGTGGGTCAGGGGGCGTTTATGAATTGCCAGGAAACCATCCGATTGATTTGCGATTACCTCGAAGGCCGCTTGGCACCGTCGGTCGAGCGCGAAATCTCCCAGCATCTTACAAAATGCGCGACCTGCTACCTGGTTCTTGAGGCGGCGGAACAGACCTTGGAAGTCTATTTTGACGTTGATCCGGCGCGCCTGCCGCATCCGCATACAGTTTAAGAGCGCTCCCCAGCCCCTCCGCACGCCTTCCGAAGTACCCTCCCAACCGAGTCCTAAATCATGCCGAATTTCGCGCTAAATTTGTCCTAAGCATCAACACGGAGAAACAACATCCCCCTTGTAAAGAATTCCACAGTCGCCAATTTGACACACTTTTATCGCAGCGGCATGTCTCCTTCTATCTCTTTATATTTCAGGACGTTAGCGAGAGTTTGAGCCGCTTTGGCCCTTTGGCGAGAGGCGTGCTCTCTATCCTACCGCAAGGGAATTGCGATAAGGAGCCCACGACAATGTTTAGCGAAGAACGTAAAGAAGAAGTGGTGCACACAACTGAAGGCACGCCGCGCTGGCTGGGCGTGGCCGTGGTAGCGCTGGCAGCAGTTTCGCTGCTGGCACTCGGGGTAGGCTGGAGCGCCACAAATCATGTGCGCGATGCCCAACAGGCAGCCGCCAACGACAATAAAGTTTTGCGTCAGAATCTGGAAGTGGTAACGCAGCGCCTCGCGCAGGCTGAATCGGCAAACGCGCAGGTGCAGGGCGATCTCGGCGTTGTTACCGACCGTCTGCAGCTCACTCAGGGCGAACTCGACAAGTCACGCAAGACCGCCGGTGCGATCAAGCAAGATTATTCAAAGAAGTTAGGCGCGATGCAGGACAAGGTGCAAGCCGACGAAGCCCAACTGGCGACGAAAGCCAGCACCGACGATGTGAACGCAGTTTCGACGAACGTGAACGGTGTACGCACCGACCTGGACGCCACCAAGCAGAATTTGCTGGATGCGAAGGGCGAACTCGGCACGCAGATCGCGCGCACTCATGAAGATATCGAAGCGCTTCGCCGCTTGGGACAACGTGACTATTATGAATTCACGCTGGCCGGCAAGAATGCGAAGCAGCGTGTCGGCAACATCTCCGTGGAATTGCACGGAGTGAATGTTAGCCGCCACCAATATACCGTCGAGCTTTATGTGGACGATTTGAAGCTGGAGAAGAAGAATCGCGCAGTGAACGAGCCGATCTTTTTCTACGCAGGCAATCGCGCCTCGATGGAGCTCGTGGTCAACAAAGTTGATAAGGATAAAATCGTGGGCTATCTGAGCGTTCCGAAAGTTCAGACGGCTTCGGCCGCGGCACCTGCATCCGGCGGCGGAAAGTAAGTTTAGTTCGTAAGCAAGTTTTTCTCCGACAAAGCAGAGCGGGAGAATCCGGAAACGGGTTCTCCCGTTTTTGTTTTTTACGCAAAGTGAATTTGACTTCGACGTGCCGAATGTCCGAAATTAGAGCAGGTGATTAAGTTTGGCTACGGAGATTTCAAGATGAATAGGCGCGTGTTGTTCGCGGCATTTTTACTGCTGGTTGGCGGGCGACTGGCGATTGCGTCGCCCACAGTCAAGTCCGGCACGTGGACGGGCACCGTTACGGACACAATCGGCGGCGCCGCGGATACCGAGGCGGATCGCGTCACGGAAAATGTGAAAGAACACGGCGCGCTCTACGCGTTTATGGAATCGAAGACGCAGAGAATTTATGTGCTGAATCCGCAGAATGTAGCAGCGGGTTATGCCGGACGCGCAGTCATCGTGAAGGGCACGGTTGATACGGCGACGATTACGATCACGGCGAGTTCGATTACCGCGGCGCCGGCGAAGACCGCAAAGTAAATTTTAAGTGCTGGCGATTTCTCTCCAGTTTGATTTTTCCTCGCGACGAATTCCAACAATGCGCGGTAGGATATGTTGCCTATGACGCCGCACGCTATTTTTCCGGAACGCATTTTTATGCCGCAGCGCGAAATTCGCGATGGCGTCGTGATTGTTGAAGGCGGCCGCATCAGCGCGGTTGGCGCGCGCAATGAAGTTGCCGTGCCGGCTAACGCCAAGCGCATCGAAGCGCGCGGCTTCACACTCGTTCCGGGATTTGTGGATGTGCACGTTCACGGCGCTGGTGGATATGACGTGATGGAAGCGACGCCCGAGGCGCTGAATGCTGTTGCTGTGACGCTCGCGCGCGGCGGCACGACATCATTCCTCGCTACGACTGTGACTGCTGCGCCGGACGTTTTGTGCGGTAGCGCGGCAGGCATTGCGAAATTTATTTCTGCGCAGACGCAAAGCGAAAGCAGCGCAGCCGGAAATCCCCGCGCAGAAATTGTGGGAATTCATTTCGAGGGACCGTTCATTAGTCCCGCCCGTCGAGGCGTGCATCCCATCGAATGGATCGCGGCGCCATCACTCGCACTTTTTGCTCGCATGGTCGATGCAGCCGCGGGCACCGCGCGCGTTGTCACGCTCGCGCCAGAAATTTCTGGCGGCATCGAATTGGTTGACGCCGCGCGCAAAGCAGGGATCGTCGCCGCGCTGGGCCACACTGACGCAACATACGAACAAGCAATGGACGCCATCGCGCACGGTGCGAGCCATGCCGCTCACGTGTTCAATGCCATGCGCCCATTTTCGCATCGCGATACTGGTGTGCTCGGAGCAGTACTTACATCACCGCAAGTCACAGCTGAACTAATCGCCGATGGAATTCACGTGGATGTTGCCGCGATGAAAATTCTTCTGAACGCGAAACCGGAAAAAGTAATTCTGGTCAGCGACGGCACCGCCGCCACGGGAATGCCTGACGGAAAATATCGCTTGGGAAATTTCGATGTGCAAGTAACCGGCGGAGTCGTCCGTAACTCAGAAGGAAAATTGGCAGGTAGTGCGCTAACTCTTGATCGCGCTCTGCGAATTATCGTAGCGCTTGGAATTCCTTTCGAAGAAGCCGTGCGCATGTTGACGCTGTATCCCGCGCGATTGCTCGGCGTCGAATCGCGGAAAGGAATTATCGCCGCCGGAGCAGACGCAGATCTGGTATTCCTGGATTCAAATCTGGAAATTTCAAAAGTTGTAACGCGCGGGGTGGGATTAAACTAAAATTAAATTTACGGATTCAACTTCACGCCAAACTTCTCCGCCAACAAATAGGGATCAAACGGACTGCACGAAAAATATTCTCCATTCACTTCAAACGTCGGAACTTTCCGTCGCCCGTCGTTCACGCACATCACCAAATCTTCATCGTCCGGAGATTCGTCAATGTCAATCTCCTCAAGGGTGACTCCACGCGCGGCAAGGAACGCCTTCGCGCGCCGGCAGTCCGGACACCAACCCGTCGTATACATTTTCGGCATTGCCATAGTTCAATTATCAAACGAATGCATAAGAATTACTGCAACGTATTAGATGTGATGTGACCTAAGGAGATTCAGCGAGAAATCCGAGGATTTAGTGCTAATGCGCAGCCTGCGAAGAACCGCCCGCTCCGCGCGCCGCAACTTTCAATCGCAATTCCGCGCGCGCCACGGCCAACCGAGCAGGTCCTGCTTTTTCTTCCGGAGTATTCGGCGTGGCCAAAATTTTCTCGGCCTCTTGTTTCGCAGCGCGCGCGCTATCGGCATTAATTTCTTCCGCGCGTTCCGCTGATTCCGCCAAAACAATCACGCGCTCTGCGAGAACTTCCGTGTATCCACCGAACACCACCGCGTAGTGAACAGTGGAACCGTCGCGATAGCTCAGCTCACCGTCACCCATCGTGGCGAGCAGCGGCGCGTGCCCCGGCAAAATGCCGAGGTAGCCGTCCAATCCGGGAAGCTGAACTTCCACGGCAGACGCGCTGACGACTCGCCGTTCCGGCGTGACAACTTCAAGTTTTAGCGATTGAGGCAGCATATTTTTTCAATGTGACGTCAGCAGCTACGCCTTCGCCGTCATCTTCTCGTTCTTCTCAAGCACTTCTTCAATCGTGCCCACCATGTAGAAAGCCTGCTCCGGAATTTCGTCGTGCTTACCTTCGACAATTTCCTTGAAGCCGCGCACGGTGTCCGCGATCTTCACGTACTTGCCGGCGAGTCCGGTGAACTGCTCGGCCACGTACATGGGCTGTGAAAGGAATTTTTCGATTTTCCGAGCGCGCGCCACGATCTGTTTATCTTCTTCCGGCAATTCTTCAATACCAAGAATCGCGATAATGTCCTGCAAATCCTTGTAGCGTTGCAGAACTGATTTCACCGAGCGCGCCACGTTGTAATGTTCCACGCCAACAATGTTCGCGTCCAAAATTCTCGAGAAGCTGGCCAGCGGATCTACGGCGGGATAAATTCCGCGTTCCACAATTGCGCGGCTCAAGTTCGTCGTCGCGTCCAGGTGAGCAAACGTCGCCGCAGGCGCCGGATCGGTGTAGTCGTCGGCGGGCACGTAAATCGCTTGCACCGAAGTGATCGAACCTTTCTTCGTGGAGGTAATTCGTTCCTGCAATTCTCCAATTTCCGTATTCAAGTTCGGCTGATATCCCACGGCGGAAGGCATGCGTCCCAGCAGCGCCGATACTTCCGAACCCGCTTGCACGAATCGGAAAATGTTGTCAATGAACAGCAGCACGTCCAGCCCTTCCTCATCGCGGAAATATTCCGCAACGGTCAGGCCGGTCAATCCAACTCGCAGACGCGCGCCGGGTGGTTCGGTCATCTGTCCGTAAATCAGCGCGCACCGGGATTTTTCCGTATTGCCCGGCACAACGACGCCGGATTCCTGCATTTCCAGCCACAAGTCATTTCCTTCGCGCGTTCGTTCGCCGACGCCCGCGAAAACCGAAACGCCGCCATGCTTCATCGCGACGTTGTGAATCAACTCTTGAATCAAAACTGTTTTGCCGACGCCCGCGCCGCCGAACAATCCGATCTTGCCGCCCTTCAGGTACGGTTCCATCAGGTCGACAACTTTAATTCCGGTCTCAAACATTTCCAGCGTTGTGGACTGATCTTCCAGCGACGGCGCCGGCCGGTGAATCGGATAAGTCGTCTTCGCATTGATGGGGCCGAGCTTATCTACGGGCTGGCCGAGCACGTTCATCACGCGGCCCAGCGTTTCGCGTCCGACGGGAACGGTGACGCCTTCGCCCAGGTCGTACGCTTTCATTCCGCGCACCAGACCTTCAGTCGGTTGCAGCGCTACCGCGCGCACGCGGTTTTCGCCCAGGTGCTGTTGCACCTCGCAAATAATATCGATGGGGTCGGCGATGTTGTAGCCTTCGCTTGTGATGCGCAGCGCGTTGAAAATTTCCGGCAACGCTTTGTCGCTATCAAATTTCACGTCTATGACAGGCCCGATGACCTGCACGATGTGCCCAATTGCGCCTTGTTTTGCTGCCATTCCAGTCTCCTAACTTTCTACGCGCTCCAGGATGCTCCGCTCACCACTTCAATAATTTCCTTGGTGATGGCGGCCTGGCGGATTTTGTTCATTTGCAATGTCAGTGATTCGATCAAGTCGTAGGCGTTGTTCGTCGCCGCGTCCATGGCGGTCATGCGCGCCGCGTGTTCGGCCGCGGACGAGTCCGCCAGCATGCGGTAGATTCGCGCTTCCACATAGCGCGGCATCAGTCCCGCCAAAATTTGTTCGGCCGGCTGCTCGTAAATGTAATCCACCTGCGAGCCGCTTGCGTCTGGCGCCGCCGGGTCGATGGGCAGCAATTTCTCGAAAACCATTTTCTGCGTGATCACGCTCTTGAATTCCTGGAACAGCAAGTACACCGCATCTGTTTTTTCTTCGCTGTACTGCGTAATAATTTTCGAGGCAATTTCCTGCGCCTTCGTAAATTCCGCGCGTGAAGTGATTCCCACGTACTCGCCGAGCACTGGCCATTTTTCCAACCGCCGGAAGGCGTCGCGTCCTTTGCGTCCAATCGGCAGCACTTCCACTTTTTCCGCCGCGTGCGTTTTCAGAAATTCCACGGCGCGCCGAACTGTGTTTGAGCTGAACGCTCCGGCCAGTCCGCGATCGCCCGTAACAATTACAAGCAACGCGCGCTTTTCCGGCCGTCGCGCCAGCAGCGGATGCGCCGGATTTTCCATGCGCGCCGCAACCGACTTCACCAGCTCGGTAATCGCATTCGCATATGGCCGCGCTTCCATCGCTTTTTCCTGCGCGCGCCGCAGCCGGGCCGCCGACACGAACTTCATCGCGCGCGTAACCTGCTGCGTGCTCTTCACAGAGCCAATTCGTCGCCGATAATCAAGTAGTGTGGGCATGCGTTCCCAAAGCTTGTTCTACTAAAATCCCCTAAGTCAAAATCGCGCTTAGCTCGCGGCCTTCGCCGATGCCACGAACCGTTCCTTGAATGCCTTGATCGCCGCCACCATTTCAGCCTTCATCGCGTCATCAAACGCTTTCTTTTCGACGAGCCGCGCCAGCAAGCCCTGATAGTTCGAGTCCATGAACGTGTGGAATTCCGCTTCCCATCGGCGGCAATCGCCGACTTCCACGTCATCCATATATCCATTCGTCGCCGCGAAAATAATCATCACCTGTTTTTCGACGGGCAGCGGCGAATATTGATTCTGCTTCAACACTTCTGTCAGACGTTGACCACGCGAAAGCTGCGATTGCGTCGCTTTATCCAATTCCGAACCGAATTGCGCGAAGGCCGCCAAATCGCGGTACTGCGCCATATCCAAACGCAGCGCGCCGGCTACCTGACGCACCGCTTTAATCTGCGCGTTGCCTCCGACGCGGCTTACCGAAATACCTGCGTTAATTGCAGGCCGGATGCCGCCGTTGAAAAGGTCCGCCTGAAGGTAAATTTGCCCGTCCGTAATCGAAATTACGTTCGTCGGAATGTACGCCGATACGTCGCCCGCCTGCGTTTCAATTACCGGCAGCGCCGTCAACGAGCCCGCGCCCTTTTCGTTATTCAATTTCGCTGCACGCTCTAACAAGCGCGAGTGAAGATAGAAAACGTCGCCAGGAAACGCCTCGCGTCCCGGTGGACGCCGCAGCAACAAGGAAATTTCGCGATAGGACTGCGCGTGTTTGGAAAGATCGTCGTAGAAGCACACCGCGTGGCGCTTGGTGTCGCGGAAATATTCGCCCATCGAGCACGCCGCGTAAGGCGCAATATATTGGATCGTCGCCGGTTCCGTTGCGGATGCCGCCACGATAATCGTGTACTCCATCGCGCCCGCGTCCGTCAGCACTTTAATAATCTGCGCAATCGTTGAGCGTTTTTGCCCAATCGCGCAGTAAATACAAATCATGTCTCCGCCCTGCTGGTTGATAATCGTATCCAGAATGATGGCGGTCTTTCCCGTCTGGCGGTCTCCGATGATCAGCTCGCGCTGTCCACGGCCAATCGGAATCATCGAGTCAATTGCTTTAATTCCAGTTTGCAAAGGTTCGCGCACCGGTTGGCGATCCACAACGCCGGGTGCCAACCGTTCCAGCGGAATTCTTTCCTTTGTGGCGATCGGCCCCTTGCCGTCCAGCGGCTGGCCCAGCGGATTCACGACGCGGCCAATCATCTCGTCGCCCACCGGCACGGACATAATCGTCCGCGTGCGCTTGACCGTGTCGCCTTCGCGAATCGTGGTGTAATCGCCCAGCAGCACCACGCCGACTTGATCTTCTTCCAGGTTCAGCGCGATTCCGAAAACATTATTTGGAAACTCCAGCATTTCGCCGGACATGCAGCGCTCCAGCCCGTGAACGCGTGCGATTCCGTCGCCGACGGAAATTACCGCGCCGACCTCTTCCACCGAAACGGCCTGCTGGTAATTCTCAATCTGCTCGCGCAGTATTTTTGTTATCTCGTCTGCCTTAATCGTCGCCATTCCTTGCTCCTATTCCCCGAATCTCTTGCACCGCTTCGACGCTCTTACTTATTCCGTCGCCAATTCCGCTTCCAACCGACGCAACTGTTCGCGCACCGACCCGTCGTAAATCACCGATCCAATCCGCACCGATGCGCCGCCCAACAATTCCTTATCCACCGCGTAATTCGCCGTAATCTTCAATCCTGTGGCGCGTTCCAACGCGGAAACCAATCCAGTTCTTTCTGTCGCGCTCAATTCGTTTGCCGAGGTAACCGCCGCCTCCGCAATTCCCAATTTCGTATTCAGCTTCCGCGTGTAGGCTTCCGCAATTTCCGGCAGCAATCCCCCGCGCCGGTGATCCACCACCACATTCAGAAAATTCTGCATCGTCACGGTCGAACCAATGCGGTTCAGCAATTCGCGCAGCACAATGCGCTTGGATTCTTTCGGCACGGCCGGATTCGCCAAAAAATTCTGCAAATCCTTCGAGTCACCCACCACCGCCGCGAACTCCACCAAATTCGTTTTAACTTTCTCCGCGTCACCGTGAGCCATCGTCACGTCCAACAGCGCCGACGCATACCGTTCCGCCATCGCGTTCAATTCACACCTCGCGATTCGCCCGCGCCGGCCGCCGGCAGGCCATCGACAAATTTCTGCACCAGTGCCGCGCGTTGCGCAGGCGTAATCTGCTGACCAACAATTTCCGCCGCGCGCGTTGCCGCCAATCGCGCCGCAACTTCGCGTACTTCCAATCGCGCCGCGCGCTGAGCCGCGTTCACTTCCGCCTTCGCGGCATTCTCAATGCGCGTCACTTCGCGATCAGTTCCTTCGCGCAAATGTTCGGATTCCGTGGCAAATTCCCGCGTCGCCGTCTGTCGCATGGCCGCTGAATCCTGCGGCAATCGCGCAAATCCAGCTTCCGCCGTACGAAGTTGCGCATCCGCCTCAGCTTTCGCCGCGGCGGCAGAAGAAATTCCCGCCGAAATATCATTGGCGTGCTTGCGGAATGCGGGCCCGCCCTTCTTGATGATGAAATATCCGGCCACGCCGACAACAATCGCGAAATTCAGCCAGCGCAGTATTTTCGCCGCAGGCCCTTGCAGCGGATCCGGAGCTTCCTCGGTCTTGCGCTCTTCGGACCGCATCGTCGGTTCTTGCGGCTGTTGGGCCCGCACAGGGAACGCAATCAGCGCGCCCGCAAAAATAATCTGCATCACCGCAAACGCAAATCGCCGCCGCGCGCTAATCATCGAGCACCGCCGGCAGTCGTCTGCCCGGGATTCGATCCGCCCGGCTGCATTCCCAATAATGTACGCACCATCTCCGCCGCCAAATCCGGAGTGGTCACTTCCAATTGCTCGAGTGCCGCCACGACTTCCTTGGTAATCTCAGTCTTCTGCGTTTGCACCAATTCCATCGCGCGGGCTCGAGCATCGCGCACTTTATTTGCGCGCTCATCCAGAATCGCTCGCCGCGCCACATCCTGCTCCGCATAAACAGCGATGCGCGCCTTCTTCAGCGCCTCTTCGTACGAATGCACTTTCTCTCGCGCCGCCATCTGACTTGCTTCCGCCTCGCGCCGTGCGCCTTCTGTTCGCGCGCTCCGCTCGTCCATCGCTTTCATCAGCGGCTGGAAAAACGTGTATTTCAGCACGACGTAAAGCACCAGCACGATAATGATGGTCGGAACCGATTGCAGGAATAAATCTTCGAGTTGGAGCAGCATTTGCATTGTTAATTTTGGGTCGAACTCCCGCTCGCAGTCATCTCCGTCACCGCCCGCATGCCAGACGCACACCCCCGGCGTCTGAACTCCTGGCGGTAATTAACTCCGGCCCTGAAGGGGGGCAAAAATTTATAGCATTCGCGCGAACTTCCGTCAATGCGCCCTTGAATCGGTTAATTCTATTTTGGCAACGCAGGAAAATCTACTGATTCACTTCCGACCTGTCCCAGGTGAACCACTCATCTTCGCCACCTTTGCCATGTATAGCAACAAACAGTTTGTGGCCTCCAAATAAAGGACGGACGTTGATTTCTTTCCCCTCATGGTACAAAACCTGGCGATTCGGCGACTTGTGCCACGCCGATTTAGGAATAGCGCGAATAAGTTCTTTCAGTTTTGGATGGTCTATCATGGGAGAGGGAGTATACCAAATTCCTGATTTTAAGGAGCTAAATCTCAAATCGGCTCACTACCTATAAAAACTATAGTTGGGCGAGCTCTTACTTCCCAACGGCCGGCTTGTTCACCTCATCCAACGCCGCTTGCAGCGCGCCAGCCACCACTTTTTTTGCGTCGCCCCCGGCGGCCTGACCCTGTTCGTACTTCTGAATTTCGTCTCCGGCTGTGTGAATCGCCTTTCGCACGCGTGACAAATGCTGCATCAGCGTCAGCCCGTCAACGAACACGAACGCGGAAATTACAAGCAGCGCGTACCGCAGAGGCAGCTCCCACCAATAAAAAACCACATATCCCGATATCATCGCCGCCAGAGTTGAATACCCCAGCAGCCCCATCGTCTCCCGCCGGTCCATGTCATGAAACAATTCGGGATAAAAATGCCGCCACTTCAAATCCGTCGCGCAGACTTCAGTCGGATGCTTGTCCAGCCACGGCTGATCGTGCCGCTTCAGCCATTTGTGAATATCAATCGGCAGATAAGCGATGCACGCCAGTAAATGGCCGATCACGTAGCAAGCGGAAATCGCCAGCCCCGCCGCAACCCACATCGGCGGATCGTACGGCTTCAACAAATCATGAATATGCTGTAGTTGAATCCGGCCCGATGCCACGCCGATGGCAACAAACACCAGCCCGGGCAGCGCGTATCCGAATATGTCCCGCAAAAGCTGGAACGTATCCATCAGCGACTTAACAATATCCGCCCACGTCGCGCCTGAATCGCCAGAACTAGCCATGATGCGCGGCAGGCTATATCAACCATTTACTAACGTCAACAAAGAACGCGTGCCGCCTCCGCGCGTCCAGCTCCCGTGTACAATAGTTCTCAATTTTCAATTCGCCCAGGAGACTCAATTATGAAACGCATCTTCATTACAATGACCGCGCTCTTATCCTTTGCAGCCGTCGCAGCCAACGCCGACGTCGTCACGCTAAAAAACGGCGACCGCCTAACCGGCACATTCGTCAACGAAAAAGGCGGCAAGCTCCAACTGAAATCCGAAGTCCTCGGCGATCTCTCCATTCCCGTGGACAAAATCGCCAGCTTCAGCGCTGAAAAACCGGTGGCTGTGGTTATCAAAGGTCAGAAGCCCATCAAAGGCCAACTCGAATTAGCGCCATCCGGCGACTGGCAAATCACCGCGTCAGGAAAATCTCAAAATATTGCAGCCGCCACGATTGACATGATCATGGTCGCCTCCGAATATGACGCACTGGAAAATCACAACGCGAAACCCTGGCAGGATTGGAAGGGCGCATCAACTCTCGGCTACAGCCTGCAGCGCGGAGATCAGGACACCAGCAACCTCGCCATCACCGTCGCCGCCGTTCGCGAGCGTCCCGAAGCGCCAATTTTCCATCGGCACTTCCGCACAAATTTCAATCTCACCACGTTGCTTTCGCATTCCACGCAGGGCGCCACCACCATCACTTCCAACACGCTCGATACCAGCGTCCGCGAAGATTATCTCTTCTCGCCCGCCAATTTCGTTTTCGTCATCGGCGGACTCGATCATATCGGCGCGCAGGGCCTTTACCTCCGCGAAACTTTTGGCGGAGGTTATGGACGCACGCTCATCGATCGTTCCCGCGTCCAGTTCAGCGTTCTCGTCGGCGGCACGTTCGTCCATGAAAAGTTTTTCACCGGAGCCAATGACCAGACCGCCGCAGTCCTGGTCGGCGAAAAACTTGGCGTACAAATTTCCAAGCGCGTGCGTTTCGATCACAATTTGAATTTCTATCCAAATCTCTCCAACACAGGCCAGTACCGCTTTGACACTACAACCAGCCTAACCGCCAATCTAAGCAAACGCTTCTCGCTCAACACCAGCCTCATCGATCTCTACCTGACCAATCCCGCCACCGGCAGCCAGAAAAATAACGTAGCGTTCACTACGGGCATGGGTTACACGTTCTAGTGGTCTGGATATGTAGTCAAGATTATCTTTTTCGAGGCACGTCCGACGTGGTAACCTAACAGCACCTAAAAAGGTGCCATCTGGGGAGCCAACGATCATGCTCGACATCACAAAAGACATTCAATCCCTCACAACATTCCGCCGCCGCTCTGGCGATTTTCTAAAGCATCTAAAAAAAAGCAAGCGCCCTATCGTGCTAACCGTAAAAGGTAAGGCTGCGGCGATTGTGCAGGATGCCGAAGCCTATCAGCGCCTGCTCGATATCGCCGCCATGGCGGATGTCAACGAGGCCATCCGGCAAGGGCTTGAGGATGTGAAAAAAGGGAAAGTCCGTTCGGCCAAAGAAGTCTTCAAGGAATTTGAAACCCGGCATGGAATATCAGGTTGACTTTACGGATCGCGCCAGCCGCGACCTCGACTTAGTTTATAAGAATATTAACGCGGAGCACTCTGTTGCCGCCCTGAAATGGTTTCGAGATCTTAAAAGGTCTATCGACACCCTGGAAAACCTTCCCAACCGCTGCCCGATAACGCGAAAGCAGAATGAACTCCGGCATTTGCTATTCGGCAACAGACCTCACGTCTACCGCGTAATTTTTCGAGTCGTCGAAGAACAGAAGTGCGTCCTCATCTTGACCATTTGGCATTCTGCGAGGCGAGACCTCAAATCCATCGATCTTGTGTGATTCGCACGGCACCGAGCCCTGTCGTTCGCAAACAGACGGCCACCCGATGTTTTTCTCCCTTTACGCTCAATACCTTGCGGCAGTATGCTGCGCACCGTCTCTCAAAGAAACGACCTGTTATGAATCTCAGTCTTATGAGGATCGCCGACGCCATCCTTCTTTTTATTTTTTTTGTCGGCATTCCGGTCGTAGCCGGGACAGTCGGATTTGCCGGCTGGAAAGGTTGGCCGAGAAATTTCAATCGTGAAAGTTGCATCCTGGGATTTTTAGGACTAGGATTCGCGTCTGCGATTCTAATTACATCCGCACAACGAATGACGCCTCAGGATATTTCGCATCAATTATTACAGGAAGTATGCGGAGCAATCGGACTGCTATTGGCTGGAACTAGCTTTGGCTGTTTGATAGGAATATTCGTCCGTCGAAACAGCGTTCCGTCTGCAAACTCTGACGACTAAACCTCCGTGCCCCCTTCGCGGCGAAAATAGGAAACATCAACTATGCCGCGCCGCCACTCGTCACTAACCCCAGCACAATCCCAAAACTCACCGACATAAAAAAAGCTCCCGCTCCATACACATCATAAAACGCGCCAAGCGCAGCCAGCGGCACCAGCATCCATGATCCGATTTGTCCGCGCGCCATCCCCTGCGGCAGCGCCTTGTGCCAATCAAACCCTTTTCCAATTCTCGACCAACTGCTAATGAATGCCGAAAGCAAAAGCACAATCGCCGGAAATCCCAAATACGTCCAGTAGCCGCTCTCCAATCGATCCTTCAATCGAAACTTGCGAATAATCAGAGTCATCGCAATCGTCAAAGGCGCCGTAAGCACCAGCAAACTCCAGAACGAATGCGCCGCGCGCTCCGTCCAATGCGCAACGGAAAGAATAATTGCCGGCGCCGGCACCAGCACGGAAGTCCACACAAAATGCGCGAAGTGAATATGCTCGCCCCACTCCCACGCCTTCTTCGCCTTCTCTCCAGCCGAAGACGCAGACTTCGCCGCATGCCCCGCACCCGGCGCCGCCCCCGTCACGTTTTCCGGGTCCATAAAGACACCCTCCAAGCCGCGAATATTAACGCAAAACGTGCAATGTAAAAGGGGTTTGTCCCGGGGTGCCTCAGACGCCGCATTTGCGTCAGGGGTCTTTGACCCTGATTGAATTCTACTCCGCCTAATTTGCGGAAGGCTTCTCTACGTGATCAATCACAATTACTCGCACGGGACCTTTCCCCGATTCCATTTTTAATCCCAGACTATCCTGAAGCGCTTTGAAAAGATTTGGTCCGCCGGGATTTTGCATGTCGGCCTGAGGCGGGGTTCCTGCTGGGTCCGCTCCCGAAGGCGCAACGACCATCGCTTGCGGCGAAAACTTCACGGCGAAATCATATTTGCCGGTCAATCCAGTCTTATCCACAACCGGCTTCGCATTTTCGCCCGAAAGCGAAAGCGCCCATTGTGAAAGAAACTCCGTCAACGTTTTCATCGACGCTGCTTGCCCAATCAGCGTGCTTTGCTCGTCGAATTCAATTGTGACGAAGTCCGTGTATCGCGTGCCGTTGATGTCGTTCAAATCGAGCTTGCCAACGTAGTCCGCTTTTGCCTCCTGCAATTTCGGGCCACCCTTCGCGACGGTCAGAAAATATGCTGGCAGTTCCCGGGTTTCCACGTGGCACTTCAATCCGAAGCGATCCGCCAATACGGCTTGAAGCATTTGCATCCGCGCAGCTTTCAACTGATCTGGCGAAAGTTTTTGCAATTCAGCCGACGTTGCCGGATCTAACCGCGCATCAACGCTGAATCGCACATCGTCAAACCATGCCGGCGCTCCCACAATTTCAGGCTTCGTCACGCCGTAAGCGTTGCGGAACATCCAGAACATCCGCACGCCGTGCGCGGTAAGCCCATCCGCGGCATAGCCCGTCCCGATATCGACCCCGCGCAAATCCGGATCCAATATTTTTATGGAGACAACGTCGTATTCATATTTCGCGCCGGCGTCGTTTTTGGAGGCAGTCGCGTTTTGCGTCTGCGATTGTGCGCGGGCGGGAACATTCGTCACGCCGAGAAGAGCCAGCGACACAAGTCCAAGGGCACTGACGATT
>DATBYL010000106.1:0-15701 GCA_036513735.1 Candidatus Acidiferrales bacterium | reverse complement strand
CCGCGAGCCGATTCATTCTCCAGTACGAAGCGAATCACGCCGGTTGCGTCGTCCAGCGAAAGCCATGACATCCATTGTTGGCCCGATCCAAGTTTTCCGCCGACAAACATTTTTATCGGCGTCAACATTTTGGGAAGCGCGCCGCCACGCGTGCTGAGAATAATTCCGAAGCGCAGGATTACAACGCGCGCGCCAAATTCCGCGGCGCGACTGCTCTCGCGTTCCCAGTCCTTGCAGATTTGCGCCAGAAAATCTGCACCGGGGCCGCTGTGATCGGTAAGTTTTTCGTCGCCGCGATCACCGTAGTAGCCGACGGCGGAAACGCCCACGAAAATTTTCGGCCTTGCGTTCAGCGCGCTCAGTGAATCTACCAGGTGGCGCGTTGCATCTACCCGGCTGGAACGCAGAAGGGCTTTGCGCGCGTTTGTCCAGCGACTGCCGCCGATGCTTGCGCCCGCCAGATGCACGACAGCATCCGCGCCTTCAGCGGCTTGCGCGTCAAATTCATTTGCGACGGGATTCCAGCGCACGTCATTTGGAATTGCGGCTTCGGCTTGAACTTCACGCTGAGGTTCGCTCTGCACTTCTTCCTGAACTTCGATTTGCGCCTCGCTCTGAGCTTCACTCTGAACTTCGCCGGGAGATTCGCTCAACACTTCGTTTGGAAAGTCTGTCAAAGGTTCTGCCTGACCCTCGCTTTGAACTTCATTTTCAATTTCATTCTCGATTTCATTCTCAACTGTGTCTTGCGTCTCGCTCGGAACTTCGTTCTGAGTTTCGTCTTCGGTGTGGCTCTCGACCGGCTTCCCGGCTGGCGGTGTTACTACAATTTTCGCCGCGCTTTGGTGCCGTAGGAGACGTGAAACGGTATATCCATTTTCGGCAAGCAGCCGTGAAACCGCCGTGCCAACCATTCCGGATGAACCTGAAATTAGAACGCGCATTTGTTTTTGTTCGCCGCGCGAACAATCTGTATCGCGCGCGTCGACCGTGTTCAGGCTATTCCGAGCGCACTGGCACGTCAAGCGGGGCAGGGATTTTCATCACCGACATGTTCTTTGACGTTGGAATTCCCCGCGATAATTTCGCGAAATTCAAATGGTTTGTAAGGAACTGCGGCGCGGAAGAATCTTCGTCTGCATCGACAAGTCGTTCAGACGGGACGCGGTGACCGTAGTATTAGCGATAGCCTGCCGTGCTAGCTATAATGCCGCCATGCAAGTGCGCGTGCTTTTCTTCGGACGCCTGAAGGAAATTGTCGGCTTCGCGGACGATACAGCCGAACTGAGCGAAGGCGCGCGCGTGGAGGATTTATTCGCACGCTACGGCAACCGATTTCCGGCACTGGCGCAGTTTCGTGCGTCGGTTGCTGCCGCTGTGAACCAGGAATATGCCGAGTGGCGCGCGCCGTTACACAATAATGATGAGGTTGCATTTCTTCCGCCGGTGAGCGGCGGTGAAGGCAGCGCCGCTGATACCGCTTCCGCCGCGCGCGATAATTGTTCGATTGTGCGCGCTCCAATTCGCGCCGGAGAATTAGCCGAACAAGTAAAGGCTCCAGCTGACGGAGCGGTCGTCGTATTTGAGGGCATCGTCAGAAATCATTCGCGCGGAAAAGAGACTCTTTATTTGATTTACGAAGCATATGAAAATATGGCGCTCGCAAAGATGCACGAAATCTGTGTGGAGATGCGGCGCGTCTATCAAATTGACCGCGTGCTGATGGTGCATCGGCTGGGCCGCCTGGAAATCGGCGAAACAAGCATTCTGATTGCCGTAAGCTCCGCGCATCGCGCCGCTGCTTTTGACGCCAGCCGCTTCGCGATTGACACATTCAAGCGCACCGTGCCGATTTGGAAACAGGAATATTTCCGCGATGGCGCCGTGTGGGCCGACGGAGAATTCCCACTGGCACAACCAATTACGCCCGAAAGTGAATCTAAGTAACTGAATGAGAAAACCATTTCTTGATTGGCGCGGCCTCGCGCTTTTCGCAATCGTCATATCTCTCAGTGCAATTCCATTGGCCATTTCAGCGCCCCGCGCTGCGGCCCAAGGCCAGGGAATTCACATTGAAGTGGACCTGGTAAATATTCTGGCCAGCGTTACGGATCGCGAAAGCAGGCCGATTCCAAGTCTTCCGATGAGCGCGTTTGAAGTTTACGATGACGGCGTGAAACAGAAGATCGACATTTTTGAAGCGGAAACGCACCTGCCTTTGGATTTGGCTTTGATGATTGACTCCAGCATGAGCACCAAGATGGATTTTCCCTTGCAGCGCGAAGCCGCCGCTCGGTTCATCCAAAAAATTGTGCGGCCTACCGATACGCTTTCCGTTTTTTCGTTTGACGATAAAGTGAAACCGCTGACAGATTTTTCTTCAAACGTGCCGCGTCTGCAGCAGGCCGTCCGCAACATCAAGATTGGCGCGGGCACTGCGATGTACGACGCCGTCTATCAGGGTTCTTCTTCCCTCGAGAAACAAAAACCAGATCGCCGCCGCGTGCTGGTTCTGGTTACAGACGCCGGCGAATCCACCAGCCGCGCGTCCTACGAAACTGCGCGGAACGAAGCAATTCGCAGTGGTGCGATGCTTTACACAGTTTGTCTGCGTCCGATGAAATCGGAAAGCGGGCGAAATACGGCCGGCGAGCACGCCCTACAAACCATCACCGAGATGACCGGCGGGGCCATGTTCTTTCCCGATGACGCGTCGCAGCTCGACCCTATTTATTCGCAAATTGATCGCGAACTGCGCACCCAATACCGCATCGGCTACTACCCAGAGCGTAAGCCGGGCGGCGGAACTGTTCGCAAAATTGAATTGAAAGTGGCCGGCGATTACCGCGTGCGTTACCGGCAGGCCTATATTTCTCCTGAAGACACGAAACACTAGCGCATTAATTCTTCGCGCCTGCGTTCGCCGCGCTTGAACTTCGCGAATCATTTTTGTAAACCACTCCGCCCTTCATCACAAACGTCACGCGCCGAACGGAAGTGATGTCTTTCAATGGGTCGCCATCAATTGCGATGATATCCGCTTGCAAGCCCGGCGCGATTGATCCGATTTGATCGGACATGCCAAGCGCTTCCGCGCCAAGCGAGTTCGCGGAAACCATCGCGGCCATTGGATCGACTCCGCCATCACGCACGCGATGAATAAAATCTTCGGCGTTGTGCCCATGCGCGCCGGCAACCGCGTCAGTGCCGAAAACGATTTTCAGCCCCGGAATTTTACTTGCACGCTTCAGGAATTCTTGATGCGCGGGAATCAGATCTTTCATCGCCGCGAATCCTTCTTCGGTGTAATACGGCGGCTGAAGAAACTTATCCTTGTATCGAAGATAGGTTTCGAGCAGCAGCCCAGCCTGCGGATCCAAATAGATTCCGCGCTCAGCCATCAATTTCAAATCATCGTCTGAAGCGCCGAGGCCATGCTCGATTTCCATACATCCGGCGATTGTGGCTGCGCGGACGGCGTCTCGAAACGCATGCACCAGAGTTCGCAGACCTTGCCTCTTCGCTTCGTCGCAGGCGGCGCTCAATTGTTCCTGTGACATTGTCATCGTGCCCCGAGTCATTCCTCCCGATGCATATATTTTAATTAAGTCCGCGCCAGCAGCTTTCTGCTTTCTCACAAAAGCGCGAATCTCGTCGGGTGTCCCCGTCTGCTCGCCGCGTCCCATGAGAGGTTCAACCGCCGTCAGGATGCGCGGACCCGGAATGAAGCCGCGCACGATTTCATCACGCAGAGAAATATCGGCGGGCGAGCCCACACTTTGAACCGTCGTAAATCCAGCCATCAATGTCAGGTATGCATTGGATGCTGCGGCGTATGCGGCGTATGCGGCGTCTGGCGTTGCAGCGCCCTGGCCGGCATTTTTTCCATCTGGGCCAAAACTCCAAGTGATGTGAACGTGCGCGTCAATCCAGCCGGGCATCACCGTCATGCCGCGCAGATCGTAATTCACCGGCTCGGCTTTCGGGTCCACCGCGACAATTCTTGATCCTTCAATCACGATCCGGGTGTCGTGAAGCACGTGACCTCGGCCGTCGAGGATGGTACCTGCGGCTATTATGATGCGAGGGGTGCTCGTAAATGAATGTGCGGGATCTTGAGAGGGATCCCTTTGGAGTAATGCGTAGAGTCCAATCACTCCGAAGACGCAAATAATAATTTTCGCCGAAATCATATTTGTCCCTTCATTTGCAGATTTGCGATGACGAGTTTATCGCAACGGTAGCGATGCTTCACTTTGTTTTGTTTTGCGACGGCACATCTGTTCCGAAATTCGCAAACCGCATCGCCTTCGCTCTGTTACGATAAGTGCGATGAAATCCTATCTGGAAGTAGCCGTCGAAGCCGCACTTGAAGCCGGTGCAATTCTGATGACCGAGCTCGCGCGTCCCGTCGAAGTAAATTACAAAGGCGACGTCGATATCGTTACGCAGGCGGATGGACGCTCGGAACGGGCCATCGTCACGCGCCTGAGTAATCATTTCCCCACGCACGCAATCGTCGCCGAAGAAAGCGGAGCCCACGCGGCTGCGGCTGCTGCAGCGAGCGGCGCAGGCCCGAAATTTTGTTGGTACGTGGATCCGCTGGACGGCACCACGAATTTTGCGCACGGCTATCCGTGGTTTTGCGTTTCGATTGGACTGGCCGAAGGCGCGCCCGGCAAAGAAGAATTGCTCGCGGGCGTCATTTATCATCCGGTGACGCAGGAATTGTTCACCGCGGCGCGCGGCGAAGGCGCATATTTAAATAACAAGAAAATTCACGTTTCAAAAATTGCGAAACTTTCCACCAGTCTTCTGGGCACAGGATTTCCAGCGCACAAGCGCGTGCAGAATCCCAACATTCATTACTACTGGAATTTTACTTTGCGCACGCACGGAGTTCGCCGCGCCGGTTCCGCAGCCCTGGATCTGGCATCCGTCGCATGCGGCAGGTTTGAAGGTTTTTGGGAATTTGGATTGAAGCCGTGGGACACCGCCGCGGGCGTTCTCCTCGTTCGCGAAGCCGGCGGAATGGTCACAGATTTTTCCGGCCAACCTTATCAACTAGGCGGGCGCGAATTGATGGCGTCAAATTCTCTAGTACATTCGGAAATGCAATCAGTTGCCGCGGAAACCGCCCGCACCGCGCCAGATGCGCCGCTCTCCGCCATCACCGGCTAAAGCCGTTTTTGAAATATGTGGGGACCCCCACCCCCCGGGTCGTTTGTCATGTATGTGCTAATAAAGGACTTACAGCGATCTGTGGGTGATCGTTATGCTAATAAAGGACTTATTGCGTTCCCAAGCGAAAATTCCTATCGATTCTCAACAACTTACAGCGTATTTCTCACATCGTGAAACAAAAATGCCATTCCTTGCAAAATCGCGCGCGTGATCCCTGAAATCAGTTTTACGCCCGTCCCGCGTTGACTCGACATGGAGTGAATGCTAGCCTCGTCGCCAATGCGCGTCGTTGACCTAATCCGCCGAAAGCGCGACTCCGGAGAACTTTCCGCCGAAGAAATAAAATTTCTAATTGATGGCTACACCCACGCGCAAATTCCCGATTATCAAATGGCCGCGTGGCTGATGGCCGCATGGATTCGCGGGCTGAGCGCCGCGGAACTCGCCGCGCTAACGGAAGCGATGCTGCATTCCGGAAAAGTTTTGGACTGGAGCGATTTGCCCGGACACAAAGTTGACAAGCATTCCACCGGCGGCGTCGGCGATAAAACTTCAATGATCATCGCGCCAATCGCGGCAGCCGGCGGTTTGGTTGTGCCGATGATCAGCGGACGTGGACTTGGGCACACCGGCGGAACTCTCGATAAACTCGAATCCATTTCCGGGTTCAACGTGAATCTTTCGCTCGCAAAATTTCACGAAGCGCTGGTGAAAGTTGGTTGCGGATTAATCGGCCAGACGGAAGAAATCGCGCCGGCCGATAAAAAGATTTACGCGCTTCGCGACGTCACCGGCACGGTCGACAATCCATTTCTGATTTGCGCATCCATTATGAGCAAGAAACTTGCCGAGGGGATTGACGCGCTGGTTCTCGATGTGAAGACCGGCTCCGGCGCGTTCATGAAAAAGGATTCCGATGCGGAATATCTTGCCGGGCTGATGGTGGAAACAGGGAAGCGCATGGGAAAAAAAGTCGTCGCGCTCATCACCGATATGAATCAGCCGCTGGGACGCACCGCGGGCAACGCGATGGAAATCGCCGAGTGCATCGAAGTTCTCGGCGGCAGAGGCCCATCGGATTTGCGCGAACTATGTATCGAGCTAAGCGCCTGGATGTTTTTTCTGGGCGAGCGCACGGCGAATGTTGCCGACGGACGCAAACTTGCCGGCGAGATGATTACTTCCGGGCGCGCTCGTGATAAATTCCGCCAGATCATCGCGCAACAGGGCGGCGATGCCAGAGTTGTGGATGAGCCGCAACGATTGCCGCAAGCGCGCGCAAAATTGGATGTGACCAGTAGCGCCGCGGGATTTATTTCGGCAATTGAATGCGAGCGGCTGGGCATCGCGTGCGGCGTGCTTGGTGGCGGACGCGAAAAAAAGGAAGATGCGATTGATCCCGCCGTCGGATTGGAATTTCATTGCCGGCTCGGAGACAAAATTGAGAGCGGCGCGCGATTGGTGACGCTGCATTATAATTCGGACGCGAGACTCTCCGAAGCGCGGCAACTCGTTGAGTCAAGTTATATCGTGGCGGCAAAACCGCCGGCACCGCGTCCGCTGATTCACAAAATAATTGGCGCCTGAAATTATCTGAAGCATTCGCTAAGCACGCCGCCGAAAGGCGTGGAGGCAATTCGATGGGACGATTCACCGGAGTGCTCGGCCTGCTGACGATGCTGGGGCTGGCTTATTTAATGTCCAGCAATCGGCGCGCGATAAAATTAAAAACGATTGCGTGGGGGCTGAGCCTGCAACTGCTGTTCGCATTTTTTGTTCTCCGGTTGGGAATCGGCCAGCAAATTCTCACCGTCGCCGGAACGTGGGTCACCAAATTACTTGATTACGCTTTCGTCGGATCTGAATTTGTGTTTGGCCCGCTTGGCGCGAAATCATCTTCCATCGGATTTATTTTTGCGTTTCAAGTTTTGCCCACTATCATTTTTATCGCCGCATTTTTCGCTCTTCTTTATTATCTCCGCGTGATGCAGGTGATTATTCGCATCGCTGCGTGGATCATGCAGCGCGTGATGGGCGCGAGTGGTGCGGAATCGCTGAACGTGGCCGCCAGTATTTTCATGGGACAGACGGAAGCGCCGCTGACCATTCGTCCATTCCTGCCGGATTTAACGCGCTCTGAATTAATGACGGTGATGACCAGCGGAATGGCACACGTGTCGGGCGGAATTATGGCGGCGTACATTGCATTCGGCGTCGAAGCAAAACATTTGCTGGCTGCCGTGATCATGACGGCGCCGGGCACGCTTCTGATCGCGAAAATGATGGTGCCCGAAACTGAAATCGCGAAGACGGCCGGGAACGTCACGATGCCGGAATCAGCGGAACATAAAGATGATAATTTTCTGAGCGCGATTGCGCGCGGAACTACTGACGGCCTGAGCCTCGCGCTGAACGTGGCCGCGATGTTAATTTCGTTTCTCGCGCTTATCGCGCTCACGAACGGAATTATGGGCGGAATTCACGGTCATGTCGCGTGGTTTCCGGCGTCTCTGCAAATAATTTTTGGCTGGCTGTTCGCGCCTATTGCATGGGTCATTGGAATTCCGTGGCACGATTGCCGCGCGATCGGAAACCTGCTTGGACTTCGCATGACTCTGAACGAGCTTGTCGCGTTTTCATTTCTTGGGCCGATGAAGGGCACGCTCGATCCACGCTCGTTTACGATTGCCACATTTGCGTTGTGCGGCTTCGCAAATTTTAGTTCCATCGGCATGCAGATTGGCGGCATCGGCGCGCTGGCTCCGAACAAACGCGGCGAACTTGCGAAGCTTGGCATTCGCGCAATGCTCGCGGGCACGATGGCGAATTTAATGTCAGCCGCGATTGTGGGAATGTTTTTGTGAGTCCAGTGCGCGTGATGGGGAACAGCGTGGGCACAGAATTTGCACGCGCAAATGCTGCCGCGAAATATATTCTTTCGCGAACAAAACTTCGCCCGCGAATCGGAATTGTTTTGGGCAGCGGACTTGGCGGATTCGCGGATGAGCTGACTGCCGCGACGCGAACTCCTTACGCTCGCATCCCGAAGTTTCCGCGATCGACTGCCGTTGGCCACGCCGGACAACTTGTGATTGGCAAGGTGAGCGCGAAGGGTGGCGATATTCCTGTGGCTGCGATGCAGGGCCGCGTGCATTTCTACGAAGGCTATCCGCTTTCCGAAGTAATTTTTCCGATGCGGGTCTTCGCGCGCATGGGAATTCGCGCCGTGATTTTGACGAATGCCGCCGGCGGAATTAATCGGAATTACGGCCAGGGCGCGCTGGTCGTCTTGAGCGACCACATTAATTTGCAAGGCTCGAATCCGTTGATTGGCGCGAACGATGAGCGTGTCGGCCCGCGTTTTCCTGATATGACGCACGCTTACAATCGGAATTTTCGGAAGCGCGCGCTCGACGAAGGCGGAAAACTCGGCATGGTGATTCACGAAGGAGTTTACGCCGCGCTCACCGGGCCGAGTTACGAAACGCCTGCGGAAATTCGTTACCTTGCGACGATTGGCGCGGATCTTGTGGGTATGTCCACAGTTCCGGAAGTGATCGCCGCGCGGCACATGAGCATCGAAGTGCTTGGAATTTCTTGCGTGACGAATATGGCCGCCGGAATTTTGGATCAGCCGCTGAATCACGAAGAAGTGTTGGCCACCGGCGCGCGCGTGAAGGATCAATTCATCGCGCTGCTTCGCGCGGTGATTCCGCACATCGCTTCGGAAGTGGAGAATGCGGGGGCAAAGAAATGACGTCCTGCGCTAACAATAATAATGATGCGCTTCTCGCGGCAGCGCGCGCTGCGCGCGAGTATGCGGTCGCTACATTTTCCAAGTTTCACGTGGGCGCTGCGTTGCGCGCAAAATCCGGGAAAGTTTACACGGGCTGCAACGTGGAAAATGCCAGCTATGGCTTGACGATTTGCGCTGAGCGCGTGGCAATTTTCAAGGCGCTATCGGAAGGCGAGCGTGGATTTGATGCGATCGCTGTCGTCACTGATGCAGAGAAGTTGACTCCGCCGTGTGGCGCGTGCCGGCAAATTATCTGGGAATTTTGCGGCGATGCCGAAGTGATTCTCGGCAACTTAAAAGGGAAGGCAGAAGTTCATCGGATGTCGGCTTTATTTCCATTGCCGTTCGACATTTCAAATCTCTAACTTGCCGCGAAGTTCGCCGGCGGATACGATTCCGAAATGACATTTCATTTGTTGAGCGCCACGAAGCGCCGTTCTCTAAGAAATCTCGCGCAGCGAATCATCGCAGTAAACTTTGCCGCAATTTTATTAATTCTCGCCGTCGCGGGATCCGCAAGCGCACAGGCGAAGAAGCCCGTCGCGCCGCAATCTGCGCGCGAAAATATCGACCTGCTAATCACCGCACAATATGTCGTAACGATGGATGCAACCCAGCGCGTAATTAAAGACGGCGCAATCGCCGTGCGCGGTGATGCGATTATCGCCGTCGGTTCGCGCGCGGAACTTGAATCCAAATATATTTCCACACACCGAATTTCCGCGCCGCATGGACTGGCAATGCCCGGCCTGATCAACGGCCACACGCACGCCGCGATGACACTTTTTCGCGGCATCAAAGACGACGTGACGTTGCAGGACTGGCTGACGAATTATATTTTTCCCGCCGAAGCAAAAAATGTTACGGAGAATTTTGTAACGTGGGGAACGCGTCTGGGAATCCTGGAAATGTTGCGCGGTGGGACGACCACTTACACGGACATGTATTATTTTGAGGATGCCGTTGCGCGTGAAACGAAAGCAGCCGGAATGCGTGGCGTCCTTGGCGAAACATTTATCGACTTTCCCGCGCCGGACAACAAAACGCTCGCCGAAACTTTGGCTTACTCTGAAAAGTTTCTGAAGCACTGGCAGGGCGATCCACTGATTCACGCCGCTGTTGCGCCGCATTCCGTGTACACGGTCTCGGCGGACAGCTTGCGCGCCGCCGCGGCACTCGCTCGAAAATACCATGCGCCGATTGTGATTCACGTTTCCGAAACAAAAAAAGAGGTGGACGATAGTCGCGCCGCTCACGGAGTTTCTCCGGTGGCATGGTTGGACCAACTCGGCGTGCTTGGGCCGGACGTCGTTGCCGCACATTGCATTTGGATTGACGCAGCCGACATCGCGCTCCTCGCGAAATCGCAGGCCGGATGCGTGCACAATCCCAGCAGCAACATGATGCTCGCCAGCGGCGTCGCTCCGCTGCAAGCAATGCTCGGCGCCGGAGTTCGCCTGGGCCTGGGCACGGACGGCCCCGCGGGCAGCAACAATGATCTGAACATGATGGAAGAAATGGATCTTGCCGCGAAGCTGCAGAAAATTACGCGCATGGATCCGCAAGCGCTGGGCGCAAAGCAAGCCGTGGAAATGGCCACCATTGGCGGCGCACGCGCGCTTCACATGGAAAATGAAATTGGCTCGCTTGAAGTGGGAAAGAAAGCGGATTTAATCGTGATTAGCCTTGACGAAGCAAACGCCGTGCCGCTCTATGACGTCTATTCGCAGATTGTTTATGCGCTGAAAGCCAGCGACGTTCAGGACACGATTATCGGCGGACGAATTGTGATGCAAAATGGACGACTGCTGACGCTCGACGAAGCCGCAATCCTCGCGAAGGCGCGTGAACTCGGCGCGCAGGTGAAGCAATCTCTGGCCGCTCCACAAAAATAATTGTTCGTTGGACGCGGAGTTTGAGTCTACCGTTCCGTGGTGCGCTGGCGGAAAAATTTCAATGCCGTGGTCCGAAGCGTCTCCGGAATATTTTTATTGTTTGTTAGCGTTTTCAAATCCGGAGTGTGTATGCGCACCAGTAGATGCAGCGAAACATCCAGCGGCGTCTTCGGATTAAAGCAGAGATTTTTTGCGATGGTGTAATTTTTCCGGTACGAACGCCCCGTGGCAATCAGCCGCAAAACTTCTTCCGTCAAACTTGTGATGGAAGCGAACCCTTCCACCTCACGCTCGGTTAGCTTCGGTGATTGCATCACCGCGCGCTGCACCAGCCGCGCCGAATCGCGGATGAGCGCCATGCGTTCTTCGCGTCCACCTTTGAATGCGAGTTGCATGCGTTCTGTCACGCGCATTTTGGCAAGGCGCTGCAAAAGCGATTCGCGCTTGGTGGGATCTTCTTCGGCGTCTTTCACCGCCTCGGCAAGTAATTCGATATTCGGCGGTGCGCCACCGTGCTCAAGTTCTTCAAGTAGCCGGCGCTGATCGGGTGAAAGTGCGGTCGAGCTAAGCAGCGCGGCGCCCAACTCCGGCCGAATACTCAGAAGTCCCAAGTCGTCCGCGAACGCTTTTACTTCTTCATCGGGCAGGCGAATCAGCGCATCAATTGTGGAACGAATTGGACAACCGAGATTTCCGATTAGCGCGCGCGCGATTTCTGGTTTCTGAATAAAATTCTCGCGGCAATATTCAAATAATTGTGGCGCCGCATCAGATCGCGTCAAGGCCGCTACGAATGCTTCCACCGGCACAATCTGCAATGCGCTCGCCGCACGCTCCGCGATTCGCTTATCGGAATCCTTAGAGAGAATTACCAGCAGCTCGGCTTGGTCGGCCGGCTCAAGCGAGGACGTTCCCATGCACACGCCAAGCTTATGTTCAATCGAAGCTTTTCCGGTGCGGAAGGATTCGCGGACTTCGGAGCTTTCGGAGCTGATGGCCGCCTCCGTCAAATATTTTTCAAATCTCTAAACGAAATTCGTTGCGCGGACGATCGCACGAAAATTCTGCGTCGTCGGCGATTCTGGAGCCGGAGTTGGCGCCGTTGCCGGAGCGGGATGCGCGTTCCGTCTGTGCGCAGCAAATTTTCGCCAGCCATAAATTCCGCCGAACGCGATTCCGCCAATCAAAATTAATATCAGAACCCAGGTAAGCCATTGCCCGCGCGGTTCCGGCATCGCGGACTGCCGAACCACAGCGGCCGATGCCGTCGCGCGGTCGCCCGTAGCCAGCATATATTCCGCCAGCAAACTTTCTTCGTCCAGACCCAGATGATGCGCCACGGCGCGCACAAATCCGCGATTAAAAACTCCACCGGGCAGTTGTTCCCACTGCTCATTTTCAAGAGCGTTTAGAAATCGCGTGCCGATGCGGGTGGCCGAGCAAATTTCATCCAATGAAATGCCGCGCATTTCGCGTTCGCGGCGTAGATGTTCGCCAAATCCAGCTTTGGTGGTGGCCTGATTCATTCAATTGGACTTTGTGACGCAGGTTTCCGCGAAAATGTTCGCACGAAGTCCGCAAATCAATATAGGCGGCGGTCAAAGGGGTGTCAATCCGAGCGCGTGTCCACAGAGAGTGTGTTCCGTGTAGTCACATCGTTTTCAAGAGCAGATTGCATGTCGTCAATAACGATGTTACAAAAGTACGTTGGCCCTTTCTGCCTGATTGTAACTGCTTGTTATGTTTTTAGAGGTGCTACGGTTTCCAAAAAGGGCCAGAATCCGAATGTCTGACACAAACAATTTTGAAGGCGTTGACCGCCGACGTAACCTCACCTCGCCGCGCACCGGCCGGCCCGCCGGTGAAGTTACGGTATTCCGCGAACTTGGCAAAGCGCTCACCAGTTCCCTCGAGCTTGAGCAGGTCCTACGCACCATCATGGAAAAGATTGACGAGTTTCTGCGGCCGGACACCTGGTCAATGCTTCTGGTGGACGAAGCCACGCAGGAACTTTATTTCGAGCTGGCCATTGGAAAAGGCGCCGCGGCGCTGAAAGAAGTGCGCATCAAGATGGGGCAGGGAATCGCCGGATGGGTGGCGCAAAATAATCAGGCCGTGATTGTCCCCGACGTGAGCACGGACACGCGTTTTTTTTCGCAAGTGGACCAGAAAACGAATATGGAAACGCAATCCATCGTGGCCGTGCCGGTGCGCTTCCGTGATCGCTGTCTGGGTGTAATTGAACTCGTGAATTGCATCGGCCCGGAAGGATTTGACGAGCGAAGCTTGGCACTGCTCGAAGCGCTTTCCGATTTTGCGGCTATCGCCATTGAAAATGCGCGCCACGTAAAACGCATTCACGAGCTGACCATCACCGACGACTGCACAAATTTATATAATGCGCGTCACCTGCATTTTATTTTGGAAACGGAAATCTACCGCTCGCAAAGATATGGCTACGAATTTTCGCTCATCTTCATTGACCTGGATTTCTTCAAGCGGGTGAACGATACGCATGGCCACTTGATGGGCTCAAAGTTGCTCGCCGAAGTTGGACAATTATTGAAGACGAATTGCCGTCTGATTGATTTCGCGTTTCGCTACGGCGGCGACGAATTTGTAATCTTGCTGCCGCAAACTTCCAAAGAAAGCGCGTGCACTGTGGCGCGCCGCCTGCACAAAATTGTTCGCGATACTACATGGCTCACAAGCGATGGGCTAAACGTGCGCATCACTCCCAGCATCGGCGTGGCTTCTTATCCCGCCGATTCGCGCACCAAGCTTCAGTTGCTGCAACTCGCCGACGACGCCATGTACGACGTGAAGAATACGACGCGCGATGGCGTGTGTGCTGCGGGGCAGGGACGACTGGTAATTTCCTGAACTAAATTTCCTGAACTAAACTTCCTGAACTCACTCTTAATCGTCTCAAACGTTTTCCACAGATTTCTTTCGCGCCACCTCCGCGCATTCCTTGATTCACTCCGAAGCCCATGCTAGGCTCATGCCTCAAGGTGACCGCGTCACGTCACCAGTACGAATTTTTCCTGAAAATATTTAAAAAGCGGATGTTCCGCGAGCGAGGGTTCGATGTCCTACGAGGCGTTGGGAATGATTGAGACCAAAGGGCTGGTGGCGAGTATTGAAGCCGCCGACGCTATGGTTAAGGCGGCCAACGTCGTGCTGATGGGCAAGGAATACATCGGCGCGGGATACGTTACGGTGATGGTGCGTGGCGATGTCGGCGCGGTGAAAGCCGCAACGGACGCCGGTGCCGCGGCTGCACGGCGCGTCGGGGAACTGGTTGCCGTTCACGTGATTCCACGTCCGCACGAGAACGTTGAAAAAATTCTTCCCGGCGGAAATAAGCCGCAGGGTGCTAAGTAGCTCTTCTATTTTTTCATCCGCGCGAAAAATATTTCGCGCGGCGCCGCGGACGCACCGGCTAATCTAGACGAAGTTCTGGGTAAAGCGCTTTGGAACTGCGCGACCGCGATCTCATCTCCATTCAGGAAGCCCGTGAGCTGGCAGCACTGGCCCTCATAGCTCAGCAGAAATTCGCCCGATTCTCCCAGGAAAAAGTGGATGCGATTGTGGAAGCCGTCGCGAAAGTTGCGGCCGCTGAGGCGGAAACCCTCGCGTGCGCGGCCGTTGAAGAAACCGGCTACGGAAATGTGCCCGATAAAATCCTGAAGAATCGCGTGGGCGCGATTGACGTGCCGAATGCCATTCGCGGAATGCGCACGGTCGGTATCGTGAACGAAGATAAAGAAAAGAAAATTCTGGAAGTTGCGGTGCCTGTCGGAGTGATCTGCGCGATTATTCCCGTTACCAATCCAACTTCCACCGCGATTTACAAAACTTTGATCGCACTGAAAGCACGGAACGCGATTGTGCTCAGTCCGCATCCCGGCGCGGTGCGCTGCATTTGCCAGACTGCGAAATTGCTTGCGCGTGCAGCCGTTGGCGCGGGCGCGCCTGATGGAATTGTCACCTGCATGGAGCGAAATACTCTCGCGGGAACTCAAGAATTAATGCGCGCGGCGGAAGTTGGGCTAATTCTCGCGACAGGCGGCACTGGACTTGTGCGCGCGGCGTACAGTTCCGGAAAGCCTGCGTATGGTGTCGGCCCCGGTAATGTGCCCGCGTTCATTGAGCACACCGCGAATGTTCAAAAGGCCGTTGCCGATATTTTTGCCGGAAAAACTTTTGATTACGGAACGCTGTGCTCATCCGAGCAAGCGATTGTTGTGGAAGATGCTGTGCGTGATACCGCGTTGGAAGAATGCCGCATGCAGGGCGGACATTTTCTGAGTGACGACGAAGCCCGCGCCATCGCCGAATTAATTTTCCCCGGCGGATCTCACGCACCAAGTCCGAAAGTGGTTGGCCGGCACGCCACGCACGTCGCAGAGCTTGCCGGAATAAAAGTTCCGCCCGAAACGCGTGTACTGATTGCGCGATTGAGCG
The DNA here is from genome assembly GCA_036513735.1 of Candidatus Acidiferrales bacterium. Taxonomy (GTDB): domain Bacteria; phylum Acidobacteriota; class Terriglobia; order Acidiferrales; family UBA7541; genus DASTCZ01. The sequence continues at coordinate 356 of DATBYL010000106.1, read as the reverse complement.
GAGTTGGCCGCCAGGTTCCGCTATCCGGCGAAAAGCTTTGCCCGGTTCTCGGATTTTATTCCGTGCCGAATCTCGCGGCGGGTATTGACCTGTGTACGCAGCTCCTTCGCTTCGGCGGAATGGGCCACACTGCCAGCATTCATTCGCAGAATGATGCGGCTATTCGCGAATACGGTTTGGCCGTGCCGGCATTTCGCGTTTGCGTGAACACAGCGTCTACTCAAGGCTCTGTGGGATATTCGACAAATTTATTTCCAGCGATGACGCTCGGCTGCGGCGCGCTCGGCGGCAACATCACTTCCGATAATATTGGGCCGCAACACTTGATGAATCTTCGCCGGGTGGCATGGGAATCG
>DATBYL010000105.1:0-16622 GCA_036513735.1 Candidatus Acidiferrales bacterium | reverse complement strand
ACAGCTTTGATTGGTTCGGGTACGGACTGCGGCGCTGGAACAGTTTGGCCCGGCGGGGCAATTCTTGTAGGTGCGGCGGTCTCGCCGGGCTGCGATTTATTAGCTTGCTCGAGCGCGTAAATGCGGCCCGTCAGTTCACGCAGAGTTTTTAGACCGGCCTGTAATTCAGCTTCCAGCGCCGTGGCGCGTTTTGAAGCTCGGCTGGCTCGAACGAGCGCGACGATCGGCGCCACGAGAATAATCCCGACGACAATCAGTATCAGCAAATAAATGGAACTGTCGTCCAAGGTCGTTCAGCCTCGCGAAAATACACGAATGGGTAAAGTGTCGAACCCGATGAGGAGGCATCCTATAACGGATTAGTTTGTTTTGGGATTACAAAATGTGGGATGGGGGCAGCCCCGTGCGTTCCGTCCGCGCAACATTCAATCGCATCGCTCGCACCATTTGATGTTTCGCGCGGAAATGTTTTTTCGCGCGGCGTCCCCACTGACGCACGAAGAAATAATTCAGTCCGCCACCAATCGCTCCGCTAACCAGAGGAATAATTCTTCCCGCCCAGGTCTCCGCAACTTCGGCGCTCATTTTCACTGCGATGCTCTCGATGATGCGCGGTACCACGCGTCCAACGGCTTCTTTTTCCAAAATGTCACGCCCTAAGTTGACGCCTGCTGCGCTCGCGGCGGCAATCCACAACGTGGCAATTTCCTGGTCCGTGGAATATTCAAATCCATAAATCAAGCTGAGTTTTTGCAGCAGGCGCATCACGATGGCCGAAAGAATCGCCATGTCGGGCACGATGGTGATCATGCCGCCCATGCCGAACCCCGCGCCTTCCAGCACAGCCATTTTTGTGGCTGCGGATATTGTTTGATCGGCCAGATCGTCCAGGAATTCTTCCGGCACGAGAAACATATCCTGAAAATTTTCGATGGGCAGATGATGTGCGCGGCGTAAACGATCGAGATATTTCGCGGGGTCAACGCGCGCGGAAGTGTAGGCGCTGCTGAATCCGCCAATCAGTTTTTCGCGGATGCGCGTTACGAGTGTGGCTTTGGATTGGCGGGACATGAGCTAGTTTAACATTATATGTGGGGAATTAACGCACTGTTCGGCCGAAGGTGCCTATTGTGAAGAATCCGCCTTCGCCTTCACCGCCTTTTTATTCATACCGCAGCGCCACAATCGGATCTACTTTCGTTGCGCGGCGCGCTGGAATGTAGCACGCGATAAACGCCACCGCGATAAGCGTCCCCGAAACTGCGGCGAAAGTTACAGGATCCGTAGCCGTCACATCGTAAAGGAACGCCCCGAGCACGCGGCTCAACGCAAACGCTCCAATCAGTCCAACGGCCACTCCAATCACAACGAGCTTGAGTCCTTGCCCGACAATTAATTTCAGCACATCGCCTTTTTGCGCGCCCAGCGCGATGCGGATACCAACTTCATGAACTCGCTGGCTCACCGAGTAAGCCATCAGTCCATAAATTCCAACGACGGATAGCAGCAGCGCGCTGATCGCGAATATTCCCAGAAGCACCGTGCGGAATCGCGGCTGGCTGACGTTCGTGGAAATATTTTCTTCCATCGTGCGAATCTTCACCAGCGGCTGGTCCGGATTCAGATCGTGCAGCACTCCGCGAAACGCCGAAATTTCCGAATGAGGATCGCCCGCAGTCCGCAGCACAAATGACAGCGCGAAAACTGGAAGCATCGAATCGGCCTGGCGCACGGGAACGTACATTTCGGCGACAGGATCGGTGGCCAGATTCTGTTTCATATTCCCAACCACGCCAACGATTTGCATATAGGGAACTTCTTTTTCGGGCGAAGGAATTTCTCCAAGCTGAACTCGTTTTCCTAACGCGGATTCGCCGGGAAAAAAATGTTTCGCCATCGCTTCGTTCACCACTACCACGTACTGATTTTTTTCAGTATCGGCTTCGGTCAGCAGCCGCCCCTGAATCAGGGGCACGTGAAGCGTGTCGAGATAGTTCGGAGTCACCAGGCGATATCCGACCAGAATATAATCTTGCGGTGATTGTGGAGGACGTTCCTGAATATTGAAATGGATGCTGCCGCCTCCCCCGCTGACCGGAAGAAACGAAGCTGCTCCCACGGAAATAACTCCGGGGATTACCGCTGCGCGCGCACGCAGGCTGTCATAAAAATCCATGCGCTGCGCGGATTTCGGAAACGTTTTCGCAGAAACGGGCACGTCGGCAACCAGAAGACTTGTGGCTTCAAATCCCGGCTGAACTTCTTGCAGCCGCGAGAAGCTGCGAATCAGAAGCCCCGCGCCAATCAGCAGTACAAGAGCAAGCGCAACTTCAACAATAACCAGCGTGCTGCGGACTTGCTGCTGCCGCGCGCCGCCAGTCGAGCCGCGCGTCGCCTCATTCAGCATCGAGCGCAAATCCAGACGCGAAGTTTGCAGAGCCGGCGCCAATCCAAAAAGAACTCCGGCGATGATGGCGATAATTCCGGCGAATAAAAGCACGTGGCCATCAAGTGTGATCGGCCCAACATTCGGAATGCTGGTGGATGCCAGACGCACCAGCGGCGCCATGGTAAGCGCGGCAAATAAAAGTCCAGTCACTGCGCCCGCAAACGCCAGAAGAACACTCTCCGTCAATAATTGGCGAAGAATTCTCGACCGTCCCGCGCCAAGCGCCATGCGTATGGCAATTTCCTGACGCCTTCCTGAAGCGCGCGCCAAAAGTAGATTCGCGATATTCGTGCACGCAATCAACAGCACCAGCCCAACCGCGCCCAGCAGAATAAGCAGCGCAGGGCGAACGTTCTGCACCATCTGTTCGTGCAAAGGAACCACGGTTGCGCCGACGTTCGTATCGTAAAGCGGATATTGCTGCTCAAGCCGTTTCGCGATAATCGAAATTTCCGTGTTTGCCTGATCGACTGTGACGTTCGGCTTCAACCGCACCGTGGCAATAATTCCTGGATGCCAGGAGCGGTCGTCCGGAAGAGCCTTCGCCCACGCCGCAATCGGAGTCATCACGTCGACCGGCTGAAAGAATTGAAAATTTGCCGGAAGCACGCCAATGATTTCATACGACTGATTGTCGAGAGTCAGACTTTTCCCCAACGCATCAGGCATCCCGCCAAACTGCCGTTGCCAGAATCCGTAGGTCAGCAGAACAACGAGCGGCCCACCGGCGCGATCTTCTTCCGGGAAAAATGTGCGGCCGTACATCGGGTTCACGCCCATAAGTGGAAAAAAATTCGCGCTGGCCATTTGCCCGTTAAGCCGCTCAGGTTCCCCGTTCCCGGTTAACGTGAACGATGCATTGTGGACGAATGCCACGTCGTCATAGGACGTGCTCTGATCGCGCCAATCCTCGAAATTTTCGTAGGAAGGCCCGATGATGCCGACCGTCGGAAAGCGTTCGTACAGAAGGCACAGCTTGCCCGGATCGCGAAACGGAAGTGGCCGCAGCAGCACGGCATTCACCACGCTGAAAATGGCCGTGTTCGTGCCGATTCCCAGCGCGAGCGTAAGAATCGCCACCGCCGAAAAGCCGGGATTCTTCAATAACATTCGGATTGCGTAGCGAATGTCGTGCCAGGTTGTGGACATAATTAATCTCCGCGAAGCGGTTGGACACGCCAGCGATACTTATAACGCGTCGCCCCAATAATTGTTACAAGCATTTCGCGGCTGTCGCGATTCCCGCAGAATATCCACATCCACTGGAAACTATTTTCAATTTGTCGTACCGCGAACCTCCAATCGCGCATCTAATCAACTGGACGAGAAGCGGCTCCTTCGGTTCGTCGGGATTCTTTTGCGCATACTAGTAACTTCTCATTTACGGATTCCGAAAATTCTTTGCGGAAGTTGAAAGCATTGCTGTTATGCTTGCATCTGGCGCATTGAGGTAGTTCCACGCTTCGCCGGGTCGGACAGGGAATTCGCAGAACGACAAATCAGGCAGGAACCGCGGAATTCGCAGTAGCCGGAGTTTCGTTCAAATGAACAGCGGGAAGGAAGTATTTTGTGATGACGATTGACGATCTTGGAAAAACGCACGCCGGCGACAATCAAATCAATTGGGTGACAGCCAGCTTTATGCTGATGTTCCACCTGGGAGCGATTGCGGCGCTATTCTTTTTCACCTGGAAAGCTTTTTTTGTGGCGGTGGTTTTATGGTGGATAGTCTGCTGCTGGGGCGTTGGTATGTGCTACCACCGTTTGCTCACGCATCGCGGATATCACACCCCGAAGTGGGTGGAATATTTCATGACCATCTGCTCCACGCTCGCTCTTGAAGGCGGCCCGATTTTCTGGGTGGCCACGCACCGCATTCATCACCAACATTCGGATAAAGAGGGCGATCCGCATTCACCGGTTGACGGAACCTGGTGGGCGCATATGGGCTGGATCCTGATGGGCAAGTCGATGCATCACGACACCACGACCCTCGCGCGTTACGTTCCCGATCTCGCCAAAGATAAATTCCACGTTTGGATCACGAAATATCATTACGTGCCAATCATTGTCCTGTCCGTGATTCTGTTCGCGCTCGGCGGATGGCCCTTCCTGCTCTGGGGAACTTTTGCGCGCACCGTTGTCGGTCTGCATGCCACCTGGCTTGTGAACTCGGTTACGCACAAGTGGGGCTCGCGTCGATTTAAAACCCACGATCACTCGACGAACAATTTGGTCGTCGCGTTGCTCACCTGGGGCGAAGGATGGCACAACAATCATCACGCGCATCCGACTTCCGCGCGCCATGGTTTGCGCTGGTATGAAGTAGACGTGAACTGGTACGGAATCTGGACGCTCGAGAAGTTGGGCCTGGCGAAAAAGATTCTGTTAGCCAAAGTGAATACGAAACTTCCGGAAGATGAGCCTAAAGTTGACGACAAGGCTCCGCTAGCTATGCCGGTAAGTCCGAACGAGTTGGTTTCGGCTTAAGGAATTAGACTCGATTACCGAAGAAAATCGAAGGCCCCGGAGAGAAATCTTCCGGGGCTTTTCATTTTGGCAAGCGGCAATTGATGCGAATCTGGAGACAGTGCCGTTTGCCTATGTTGCGCGGTGCGGGAGCGTGGGATAAAGTTCGCTCATCAAAGATTAAGCGGATTAAAGGGAATCACGAATGGAACTTCGTAAGGACCCCATAACTCGAAGCTGGGTGGTCGTCGGCCATCCGGAGCATGCGTCAATGCCGGAAGGCTGCCCGCTGTGTCCCGGTCATGAGGCCAGTCAGCACACTCTGCTTGCGCGTCCGAACAACGGCCCGTGGAAGGTGCGTGTAATGCCGCACCTCGACCCGCTCTACCGGATCGAAACGGAAATGGGCCGCGAAGCCGAAGGAATTTACGACCGCATGGGCCTGGTCGGCGCGCACGAAATTGTGGTGGAAACTCCGCTGCACGATAAACGCCTTTCCCAGATGAGCGACGAAGAAATCGAAGGCGTACTGGCCGCCTACGCCCAGCGCATTGTGGATTTGAAGCAGGACCGCCGCTTCAAGTACGTCACCGTATTCAAGAATCAAGGCTCGGTAGCCGGCGCCGAATGGGAACACGCGCATTCCCAAATCACCGCTACAACTTTTGTGCCGCGTCGAATTTTGTACGAGCTGCGCGCTTCCCGCAAATGGTTTGAGGATAAAGAGCGCTGCGTTTTCTGTGACATCGTGCGGCAGGAAGAAAAGCGCGGTAAGCGCATGGTCGATATTCAGGGCGAATACTATGCATTCTGTCCGTATGCATCGCGCGTTCCTTACGAAGTTTGGCTGCTGCACAAGAAGCACAACCACTTGTTTGAGCAGCCGAAACCGAACGCCAATCGTATGCAACTGGCGGCGTTACTCGGCCGAGTTCTGCGACGCATCGAAAAAATTGCGCAGAACTATCACATGGTGGTTCACACCGCTCCGAACACCACTTCTTACAAAGGCGAGCTCTCGAATTATTGGAAGACGATCGCCGAGGACTATCACTGGCACATCGAAATCCTGCCCATCGTGGAAAAGGGCAGCAAATCCTACAGCATTAAAGAGGTCTACTTTAATCCGCTCGAACCGGAGATTGCCGCCGAGCGATTGCGCGCGCTGGATCCTGGAATATGACGCCCGCAAATCCGACCGCCCGAAATTCTGAACGCGGCGGAATTTTCTTCCGGTTAATGGCCCTTCTCGTTTTCGCGCTATTGCTCTTCGTCTTGTATCTTGTGCGCCGTCCCATTCTCCGAGCCGCCGGCGATTATTGGGTCGTGGACGATCCCGCATCGCAAGCCGACGCGCTGATTGTGTTAAGCGACGACGATTTCATCGGCTCGCGCGCCGCAAAGGCCGCGGATTTGTATCACGAAGGCCGCGCACCACTGATTGTCGCCAGCGGACGCATGATGCGTCCCTATGCTGGCGTCGGCGAACTGATCCAGCGTGACCTGACCGATCGTGGTGTGCCCACTTCCGCAATCCTAATTTACCGGCACAATGCGCGCGACACTCTGGACGAAGCACAAACGCTTCGGAGCCTTGTGGTTCAGAAGGGTTGGCATCACGTTGTCATCGTCACGTCGAATTATCACACTCGCCGCGCACGTTACGTTTTCCAAAAAGTGTTTCCGCTCGGCGTTCAGGTGGATGTGGCCGCCGCAAAAGATCCGGACTTTGACGTTTCCGACTGGTGGGAGCACAAAGCGGGACTAAAAGCGTTTTTGCATGAACTCGCCGGGTTGGCCGAAGCAAAATGGGTGCTGCGCCACACCGAGCCAACCGCCGGAGTCATCCTCGGAACTCATTTTGGCCGAGGATTTATTGGCAAACTGTGGCCTAGCCTACATTGGCAGGGGAGTGCCGATAACGTCACGCCTAGCCCCCAACCTGTACCACAGGACCATTTACACGTGACACTCACCTGAGCTATATTCCACTCCTCAGCAAGAGGCGCATTCACCCGCCGAAGTCGGACCCCTCTCCGACATTGATTGAGGAGGAAATATGTGGCGCAAACAAGAAGAGCAGAAGGTACCACCATCTCCGCAGAACGTTGTGGTCACTCCTCCCCCAGCACAAATTTCAACGCCACCTGTAGTGCAACAGAGCGCGCCGCAGGCTGCGCCGCCGGTGGTGCACTCCGCCCCCGCGCCGAAGAACGCCGTGAGCATTGTGTGCAAAGGAATTTCTATCAAAGGCGAAGTTTGGGGCGACGAAGATTTGCAAATTGATGGCGAGTTGAGCGGCACCGTGAAACTCATCGGCGCTCGCGTCAGCATAGGACCCGAAGGACGTGTCGCCGGAAATATTCAAGCGCGCGAAATTATTGTGCGCGGCACGCTCAAAGGAAACCTGCGCGCCAGCGAACGCATTTTGATGGGAAGCACCGGACGTTGGGAAGGCGACGGTGTTTCGCCGCGCTTGGCGATCGAAGAAGGCGCTACAGTGCGCGGCAATTTGGAAGTTGCTGATGCGCCGGAGAAGAAAGCAGCAGCTCCAGCGCCTGCAGCGGCGCCCGCTCCTACGAAGGTTGAAAAGCCAGCGGCGGTTGCATCAACGCCGGCGGCTGCGCCAGCGGGTGGTGGCAATGGCATACCCTCGCCGGCCGCGGCGCGTACAGAAAATACTGCGAACGTGGCAGGCAACGCGAACGACGCGAAGCCTGTGCCGGTGAACTGAAGTACTGAAGTAAAGTACGGAAGCGAAGCGGAATTTACGGACGTGAGTGGAAAGTCGGTTAGCGTATGGGTTTTCTCAATCGGATTGGAATTGGTAATGTGCGCGCGACGGGAACGTCTGGCGCTGCCGCCCTACGGGCGCATTCGTCTCCTACACCGGCAGCAATGGCTGGTCCCTCATTTGCTCCGCGCGAAACGCGTGGTTCCAATAGCCTGAAAGATTTTCTGTGGCACCTCAGCGGAATCGGCCGCGGCAATCTGCTGGATTTGGGCCCAGTCTGGCAATCCACCGTAAGCTTTTTCATTGAGCGTGGATTCAAAGTTTCAACTGAAGATGTTCTGATGGGTTGGAAGCAATTCTCGAAGGAAGATGAGCAGCGGCAGGCTTCGCTGCCCGCGGATGCGGAACGTGCTACGCGCGCGGAACTCGCAAAAGCATTTCTGGAAACAAGTCTTCAATACGCGCCCGGATCATTCGACGCCGTGCTCGCCTGGGATGTTCTGGATTATCTGGAAGACGATACGATGAAGCTCGTCGCCGAGCGCCTGCGGTTACTGGTTCGCGAGGGTGGTGTAATTCTCGCCATGTTCCACAGCAGGCGTCCGCAACAATTTCAGCGCTACCGCATTCTGGATGAGAAAACTTTGGAGATGGTTCCTTCCACTTCGATTTTCCCAATGGCGCGAGTATTCCAGAATCGCGAAATTTCGGATCTTTTCGCGCGATTCCACACTTCAAAAACATATCTCGGCCGGGATCAATTAAGAGAAGGTCTGTTCGTAAAGTAGGGGCGGGTCCGATTAGCTGAACGGCGACTCACCGCCACACGGATATCTCCCAATCAATTTATCGATGATGATGCGGCCTGTGGTGATGCCGGCGATGATGATGCCGTTTTCCATGCTGCGCCGCCGGTGTCGTTGCAGCCGACGTCGAAACCGCCATCGGTCCCGCGAAAACTGAAATCGCGATCAACGCTAGAAGAAATGCGAAAAACTTTTTGCGCCAGGTGTTCATAATGTTGCCTCCCAAATATGTTTTGTGAATTGAGGAATTATCCGCCGCAAATCCGATGTTCCCCCCAGAATTATTTAACACTTTCTCGCCAAAAAAGTTTTGGAATCTGCGGCGCGTGTGTCCTAAAAAGAAGGCGGCCGCCCAACTGCGAGCGGCCCAAACCCTTCCATCTGAGAGAGAAAAAACGGAAGTACTCAAATTGTTTGCGTGGCGTTAGCCCATGTGTCCGCCGTGCAACGACCACAAGTAGCGGATCGCTTCACGCTGCTGCGCAATAATATTTGACTGCCACAGAATCGCCCACAAAAGTCCGCTCATCACCAGAACGCTCAGACCCAATGCGAGACTAAGTTGTGATTCTGACGCGGGGATTTTCATTTTTGCAATAAGAGCTCGCATTGTGGTGCCTCCATGCGCCCAAGGCGCGGAAGGGGTTTGGTCGGGCCGTGCCACACATGGCGCGGCTGGAGAGGGCATTCGGTTCGATGCGTCGCCAATCAATTCAGGTTCCATACGCATAGAAGAAAGGCAATCACGGTGCCATTATTTTGAGGAGGTACAGGTAGGCGCCGCCCTTTATTTTCAATAGCTTAGCACCTCGGACATGCAAACGGGGTAACTCTATGGGCAAATTTTTGCCGTTTCCCATAATTGAACTGGGGTTCGGCACGGCAAACCGAGTGGAGCAGGCTTCAGCCTGCGAGCCTCTCAGCCGCGCAGCAAGGCAACGCTAGGGCAGCAACCGTAGCCGCCTCAGATCCGCCTCTAATCGCCGCCGCGAGCGAAACTGGAGCGCCCTCAGGCCAACCCGCCTCGCCGCCATCACGTTTTCGCGAACGTCATCAATGAAGAGGATCTGTTTCGCCGGAACGCCGGCGGCTTTGATTGCCGCGCGAAATATCTTCGGTCCTGGTTTACTCGCACCGACTTCACACGAATAAATGCGTTTCGGAAAGTAGCGGACAAAAGGAAATTTCGATTCGATGCAACGGACGTGGATCGGATCTGTATTGGAAAGAAGCACGAGCCGGCATTTCTTCGAGAGTTGTTTGAAAAGACTTTCGGGAAGAATCAGCTTCGGAACCAGCACGCTATTCCACGCATTGCAGAATTCGTCGAACGAAATGGGAGTGTGGAATCGTGCGATTAGATTCTCGTACCATTCGCGCGGAGTTACACGCCCTTCCTGCCAGCCCATCCACAGAGGATCGTTTTGCACCGCAGCCCAGAGTTTATCCGGAGCGAGCGCCGAGCCTGCTCCGATCGCATCAATCGCGCGTCTCGGATCTAGAGCAATGATCACTCGTCCAATATCAAAGATAATTGCTCGTATCTCAGGTTGATTCGTCGGGCGGGAAGTCTTCGACATGCGTAGCTCGTCAGGTGATTGGCGTGGCAGACTTGCCCCTGCGGTTGCGCAGCGCTCCGATAATTCCGGGCAGCAACGAGAGAAACACAATTGCCAAAATTAAATAGTGGACGTGGCTGTCGCTAAGGTTTGGCAAAAACTTTCCAATCGCGAATCCGCCAAGAGTCATGCTGCCGACCCACAGGACTCCGCCGATAATGTCGTATGTAAGGTACTTCCCGTAGCTCATTCGCGCCGCGCCAGCCACTGGCGGACAGAACGTCCGTACAATCGGCATAAAGCGCGCCACAATAATCGTTATGCCGCCGTGTGTTTCGTAGAACTGATGAGCGCGTTCCAAATGGCGCCGCTTGAAAAACATTGAATCGGGCCGGCTGTAGAGAGCTTGTCCAGCCTGACGGCCGATTCCATAACCAAGTTGATCGCCCACAATGGCGCACAGCATGGCCAGCGGCACCAGCGTCCAGATATTCAGCAGCCCATGTGCGGCAACAAGGCCCGCAATCACAAGCAGGGAATCGCCGGGCAGAAAAAATCCTACGAATAAGCCCGTTTCAACAAAAATAATCCCGCAAACGAGCAGAACGCCGCCCCCGTTTGTGATCAGGCTGCGGACATCATAGAGAGTATGGAAAAGCTGCTTGAGGTATTCGATCATGCGCCTTCGGACGCGCGCAAATCTTAGGCCGTGTCGCGCGCAAATATTCGCCTGCCGACACGGTAACAGAAAATCGAAGGGTTCTCGCAGCTTTCTTGCCAGGTGACGGCGAGAGAAGCAACCAGTGTTTGAACGCCCAGCGTTCGCAGAATTGTAAGCGTTCTTTGTGCGTAGGGGATCATGGCTGAGTTGTAGGGACCCGCCGCCGTATAAAAGGTATAAGGCGATAAGTGACGGCGGGTCTCTACTTCACTGATATTGCGGCCTGCAAATGTTTGGGACAATGTACCGTCAGGCTCATCCCGCCAGTACCAACGTACTGAGCGCAAATAAAATCCTCCAGTTCGTGAGACTCAATCCACAGCTCAGCTCACGCCATTAAAAATGTGACCTAAGTACTAGCAGTACTTTAGTCCCAGTACGGTAGAGCCGGCGTACCATTGGCGAACACAATCGCTCCCGGCAAACTGTCTTCAGCTTGCATGAACCGTATCCGTACTTGGGAGAATCGAGATGCCGAGCGTGTATGAATCTTGGGTAGGTACACCGGTTGTGCTTCAAGTATCCGCGGGCGAACTGAGAGTTCCTCTGCGCGGCACGATCATCGGCGAAAACGGCGAAGCCGTCCGATTCCGAGTAGGCGATGGCTGGGACATTGACGTGTTCAAGAACATGATCATGGCCGTCGAGGAAGATAATTGGGCGAGCATCGTTAGCTCGTAACCAGCAAGCAAAAAATTACTCCGGCCCAGCCTCAGCTTTTTTCCCCCGGCCCTAGGTTGTCATCCCCCTGACCAGCCTAGGGCCTTCCCCCTTTTTAGGCTCTTTTTCCACCGTCTGCATAAAAATCTTAATGTGTGATTAACATTCTCGCTTTCCCGCCCCTATCCCGCGCGTGTTATGATACCCCGGCGATTGCTGGCGGGGGTTGCGTTGCGGCTGGCCATCAATCTAATTTGCGGCGCGTGCAAAGCAACTCGCGACGCTGGATTTTCATCTGTAGTCCTAGCGCGAAATGTGATCCAAGTTTTAAATCTGTGGGGGTGAGTGTGCAGGCTGGTATCGGGCGAACAAAACGAGGCATCGGACTGGGCATGATTTGCCTGGCCATCTGCGTGATCTGGATGTCTGGCTGTCAGGATTACAACGTGCCTATCGCTCAGACCAACACCGGAACTTCGGCGGGCGGCACCATCACCATTTCACCCGCGGGTCTTGTTTTTGTGGACGTCGGAAGAACGCGCCAAATGCTAGTCACCGTAACAAGTGACTCCGCCGCTCAGGGTGTTACTTGGGCGCTTGCTGGCCCGGGTTCGCTCAGCAGCATCACGACGACAACTGCAACCTACACAGGCTCAACGAATGCTGGCGATACCGCCACAATCACCGCCACCGGCGTAGCTAATCCCACCGAAATCGTAACCGCGAGCCTCTACATGGTTCCGCTGCCGACGATTCCCACGGCTACTTTGCCCGCTGGCACGATTGGCGCCGCGTACAACGGTATCGTGAACGAAGTGAACGGATCCGCGCCGTTCATTTGGAGCGTTGCTTCTGGAAGCTTGCCGCCAGGAATCACTTTTTCTCAGACCAGCTTAAGCGCGATTTCGTTTGATGGAAATCCCACTTGTCCCGGCGGAGCGGCCACCTGCACCACGCAAACTTACAATTTCACCATGCAACTAGATGACGTCACCAGCGCAATCGCGAAACAGTCCTTCAGCATCACGATCAACGGCACAGGCTCGGCAAACTCCTCAACCCTGAAAACATTAGCAGGCGGCGGCGTAAATAATTCACTCGTGCAAGGTGACTACGCATTTCGTTTTGGCGGATTTAATTCACAGCAGGGCATGACGGCCTCTGCCGGAAGTTTCTCTGCCGATGGAAACGGAAATATTGTCGGCGGACTTGTGGATCGTACCGGAATTGCGGGCGGCCCGCAGCACGGTCTCGCTTTGACCGGCACATATTCCATCGGCGCAAATAATTTGGGCGTGATGACTCTGAATTTTGCCGACGGCTCAACCGGAACTTACGCCATGGCCGTTTCCGCCGATGGCAGCGCGCGATTTATCGAATTTGACGCGACCGCGACAGTCGGCACCAATGGCTCCGGCGATATGAAGAAACAGGATCCAACTTCTCTCGCGTCTCTGAAAGTTGGCGGAAATTATGTTTTCCAATTAGCCGGAGTTGATTCACAAGGCGCGCGCATGGCCGCTGCCGGCGCGTTCACTGTGAATGACGCAGGCACAATGAGCGCGGGCGTCGCCGACGTAAATGACGCTGGCACGGTAGCGAACGCTCCGTTCATAGGAAATTTCGCGCAATCCACTTCAGGCGCAAGAACTGCCGAAATAGATTTCGATCCCAAAGCCGCCGTCGGAATTGTCAGCGATCATCTCAGTTTGTATCCCGTTTCCGCGGACGAATTCTTCGCCGTCGAAACTGATCCAACCGGACAGCCGGTAATGATTGGCTCGATTGTCCGTCAAAGCGTGGCGTCATTCACAAGCGCATCCTTTGCAGGCAACGGGATCGTCCAGGCCACCGGATTCAGCAACGGCGAAACGCAAATGATTTTCGGCATGATCACCGCGGACGCAACTTCCGGCGCAAGCGCGCTTTCCGCTGCGCAACTTTCCGGTGGTGGCGCTTCAGAATTGAACGCGAGTTACACCGCAACGGTTGGCGCAAATGGACGCGTATCGCTCGCCTCTGCCGCCGCAATCGCGAATGCTGCGCCCAGTTCAGTTTCTAGCTCGCCGATAATTTATCTGGTTCGTCCGAACGCGGGATTTGTTCTGGGCACCGACGCCAGCGTGATGGTCGGCTGGACGCAAGCGCAATCGCCAACCGCGGGAACAATTTCCGCCGCGTCATTCAGCGGCACAATTGCAGGTGCATCAGTTTTCCCGGCTGGCCCTTCAATGACGCAAAGCGTCGTCTCCTTCGCATTCGACGGCAAAGGAACCGTAAGCGGCACCGGCGCCACCAGCGGCCCCAACGGCCAGGCTCTGCTTCCAATTTTGCAGGGAACCTACACCATCGGCAGCGGCGACATATTTATGTCCGTCACCTGGCCGCTGCAAACTCCGCAAGCCATGTTGATATTAAACAGCGGAAAATTAATGGTAGTACCACCCGACGCAACTTACGCGCCAATCGCCGCCAAGCAGTAACGCAAAGGTTTTCTCAGCGATCTCTCTGCGCACTCTGCGTCTCCGCGTTGAGAGCTTTTGATTTTCCTGCGCTCCCAAATCTCCCACACAATTCGTTTGACACTTTCGCGCCACCCGATAACACTACTCCCCGACGCGCATGAAGCTAACCGCTCTCGACGCCATCGCCATCATCGCTTACCTCGCGGGCACTCTCCTGCTCGGACTTTATTTCCGCCGCCGCTCCGGAAAAAGCACCGAAGATTATTTCGTCAGCGGACGTCAGGTCTCCTGGTGGCTCGCCGGAACTTCCATGGTGGCCACAACTTTTGCCGCCGATACTCCGCTCGCCGTCACCGGATTGGTTTATGCGCAAGGAATTTCCGGCAACTGGCTCTGGTGGAGTTTTCTGCCCTCCGGAATGATGACGGTATTTTTATTCGCGCGCATGTGGCGGCGCTCCGGATTAATGACCGACGTGCAATTCGCCGAAATGCGCTATGCCGGAAAACCTGCCGCATTCCTGCGCGGATTTCGCGCCATCTATCTCGGCCTGCTGATGAATTGTCTGATCTTAGGTTGGGTAACGAAGGCCATGACGTCCATCGTCAGCGTCACACTTGGCGTCAGCGAATTAAAGAGTTTAGCGATCTGCGTATTTTTTCTAATGCCGTTCACGGGACTATATGTAGCACTCGGCGGCCTCTGGGGCGTCCTCTGGACGGACGTCTTCCAGTTTATTTTGAAAATGGGAATCGTAATCGCCGTCGCATGGTACGGAGTCCGCGCCGCCGGTGGAATGGATCATTTGTTGGGCACGCTCGCGGCCCAGCGCGCAGCGGTTCCCGGCTCGGGCGACATCACGCGAATGCTCCCCGATTTTTCGCAGGGAATTCACAGCTCAGCCGTGTGGACGTTGCCCGTCATGACATTTTTAGTTTTGCTCTGCGTGCAGTGGTGGGCCTTCTGGTATCCCGGCGCGGAACCGGGCGGCGGCGGATACGTGGCTCAAAGAATTTTCAGCGCCAAGGACGAACGCAACGGATTGCTGAGCGTGCTGTGGTTCAACGTTGCGCATTACGCGATTCGTCCCTGGCCGTGGATTCTCGCCGCGCTCGTTGCCGCCGCTCTCTATCCGAATCTCGCGCATCCGGAAACGGGATATATGTTGGTGGCCACAAATTTCATGCCCGCCGCGCTGCGCGGAATTTTAATCGCCGGATTTATGGCCGCGTTTATGTCCACGCTGGCCACGCAATTAAATTGGGGCAGCTCGTATCTGGTAAATGATTTCTATCGCCGCTTCCTAAAAACAGACGCCACAGAAAAACATTACGTAGTCGCCTCGCGGCTGGTCACAGTCCTACTCGTCTTCGCCGCAGGATTTGTTTCCGCGGAACTGGTAAGCATCCGCGCCGGCTGGCAATTTGTCTTAGAAGCGGGCGCGGGAACCGGCGGCGTCTATTTGCTGCGCTGGTATTGGTGGCGCATCAACGCGTGGAGCGAAATTTCCGCGATGACCGTCGCGCTAATCTGCGCGCTCTACGTGAATTTGGCGCATCCATTCACCGGCCCCGAATTTATTATTTTCGCGAAGAGCACGATGTTCACTACGCTGGTCACAACAGTAGCGTGGGTGGTCGTCACATTCTTGACCAGCGCCGAACCAGATAGCATCCTCGTCGCTTTTTACACCAAAGTTCGTCCACACGCCGCAGGATGGAAACGAATTGCGCGCCTGGCTCCCGAAGTAAAACAAACAAAAGATCTCGGCACCAATCTAGTTTCGTGGATACTCGGCTGCGTAATGGTTTATTCCGCGCTCTTCGCCATCGGAGATATTTGTTTCGGGAAATATGCGCCGGGAATCGGACTGTTCGCGCTCTCCGCGGTTTGCGTTGCGGGATTGTATCGTCAGATCGCAAGAATGACAGGAGCCACAGGAACAACGGCGTAGATTAGCCCTAGCAGCATTCCAAGGAAAAATATTTTGCCCGAAAATCAACCAAGCCCAGTCCACGCAATCGCCGCTAGCTTCCTCGGCTGGACTCTCGACGCCTTCGATTTCTTCGTAGTCGTATTTCTTTTCGGCACGCTCTCGCAAGTATTCCACGTTTCAAAAGCGATGCTGGTTTTTTCGACGACCATGACTCTCGCCACGCGCCCAATCGGCGCGCTCATCTTTGGCGTCCTCGCTGATCGTTACGGACGCCGCATCCCTCTGATGGCTAACGTACTTTATTTCAGCGTAATCGAATTGCTCTGCGGATTTTCACCGAACTTCACATTTTTTCTGGTGATGCGCACTCTTTTCGGAATCGGAATGGGCGGCGAATGGGGAGTCGGCGCGTCACTCGCCATGGAATCCGCACCGAAAAAATGGCGTGGAATCCTCAGCGGAATTCTGCAAAGCGGATACTCGGTCGGATATTTGCTGGCCGCGGTGGCCGCGCGATTCATTTTACCGTCGTGGGGATGGCGTCCAATGTTCTGGCTCGGCGGAGTTCCCGCGTTGTTGGCTCTCTACATCCGTGCAAGTGTGCCGGAATCAGAAGCCTGGAAAAAACATCGCCCCACAAGTGTTGGCGCGGTGTTGAAGACGGCCGGGAAAGAATGGAAGCTCTTCGCCTATCTGATTTTCCTGATGACTTTCATGATGTTCCTCTCGCACGGCACGCAGGATTTGTATCCGGATTTTCTGGGCGAGGTGCATCACATTTCCGCGGCGCACATTTCCTACATCGTGATTCTTATGAATATTG
>DATBYL010000104.1:0-4019 GCA_036513735.1 Candidatus Acidiferrales bacterium | reverse complement strand
GGGGCGAATCGAAAAAGGGGCAGATTCGCGTACACGGAGAATTGTGGAGCGCGGTTTCGCAGCAGCCGATTACGAAAGGCGCGCGTGTGCGCGTGTTGAGCGTGGATGGATTGACGCTGCATGTGGAATTGGCGGGGCCATCTTAGAAAATTTAAATAGATGTGGACTAGCGATAGCGGGAGGTGAAGATGGAAGAGACATTTTTGATTTTCTGGGGAATCGTGGCGCTGGTCGGGCTGATTTGGATTTGGAATTCGCTCTACGTAATTAAGGAATGGGAACGCGGTGTGGTGCTGCGCCTTGGCCGCATGATGCCGGAAGCGAAGCCGGCCGGCCTGCGCATTGTATTTTGGCCGATTGAAACTTTGTATCGGATTCCGCTGCGATTGGAAACGCTTGATGTTCCGCCGCAGGACATCATCACGCGCGATAACGTCTCCGTGAAAGTAAATGCTGTTTGTTATTTCCGTGTGGTGGATGCGAATCTTGCGCTTTCTCAGGTGCAAAATTATTTGTACGCCACTTCGCAGTTGGCGCAGACGACGCTGCGAAGTTTGGTCGGACAATTTGAACTGGACGAGATCCTGAGCGAGCGCGAAAAGGTAAACAGCAGACTGCAAGTGATCCTTGACCAGGATACGGAGGCCTGGGGTATCAAGGTAGCTAAGGTTGAAGTGAAGCAGGTGGATATTCCGGAGAATATGCAGCGCGCGATCGCGCGGCAAGCCGAAGCGGAACGCGAGCGGCGCGCAAAAGTGATTCACGCGAGCGGGGAATTTGAAGCATCGGCGAAATTGGCGGAGGCGGCAGCGGTGTTGCAGAAAGAGCCGGCCGCGATTCAATTGCGATATTTGCAAACGCTGACGGAAATCGGCGTCGAGAAAAATACGACGATTATTTTCCCGCTGCCGATTGATGTGCTCGGCGCGTGGATGAAATCGCTGGGCGGACAGAGTCAGCCCAAAGAATTGCCCGGCAAATAGAACAGGAAAATAAAATATGGCGGGATCGAAAAAAAACGGCGGAGATGTAGTTCTTGAGAGCCGTCACCTGGTGGGACTTTTTGTTCTGATGGTGGCGATTTTCGGCGTAGTGTTCCTGCTCGGCTACGAGTTGGGACGCAACCAGTATGGCGATCAGGTGCGCGCGTCGAATGTGGGGCCTGAAGATAATTCCGACGCAGCGGTAGAGCCGAATACAAAAGTTAGTCCTTTGTCGCCGGGCGTGCAGCCGCCATTATCACAACCTGCGGGCAAGAAAACTTCTGCGGCTACAAAGCCCAAAGATACGGCGGCGAATGTTGCGGCTGACGCAGCGAGCGGCCCACCGGCGGACTACGATTTTTATAAGTTGGGCCAGCCGAATCAGCCGCCCGCGAATCTTGCGCCGCCGCCGAAAGCTGTTGCAGCAAAGCCGGCGACGACCACACCTGCAAAAACTGCGACGCCGACAATTTCTGTGCCAGGCAAAACAACTGCGGTTGCGCCTCCGGTAGCGTCAGTGAAAACGCAGCCCACGCCGAGCAAACCGACGAGCACAGTAAAACCTCAGCAAACAGAAGTGAACGCGCCGCTGATTCCGCGCGGATCAATTTTGTTGCAGGTCTCCGCGATGACGAAAGAAAGCGACGCGCTGGCAATCGCGCAACAACTTCAACAGAGAAAATTTCCTACGATTGTAATTCCGCCGGGCGCCGACAAGTTTTATCACGTGCAGGTCGGGCCGTATGCGGACGCGAAGTCAGCTGACGCGGCGCGCGCGGCGCTTGAAAAAGCGGGATTCAAGACGATTGTAAAGCGCTGATGGCGAAGCCGCAGAAGGCTCGCGAAATTTCCGGCACGGCGCGGGAAAAATCTCCATTCCTAATGAGCGATTGGTGGCGGCTGGCGCTCTCGGCTGCATCCGGATTCATTCTCGTCACGGCGTATCCGCAATTCCATTTCTATCCGTGCGCGTGGATTTCGTTGGTCATATTAATGATAGTGCTCGCGGACGCGCGTCCACGTTTTGCGGCGTTGTGCGCGTTCGTTCATGGACTTGCGTTCTTCACTCCGACGCTCACATGGCTCTATGTAACATTCCGGATTCATGGAGGTGTGTCGCCACTGATGTCCTGCGTTGCGTTGGGCGCGATCGTGGCGATCTCTTCCCTTTACCCGATGATCTTTGGATGGGCGTTCGCGCGAGTGGCACAGCGAAATTTGGCGATGGCGTGTTTGGCGGCGCCGTTCTTGTGGGTGTCGCAGGAATTCTTACGCGAAAGACTTCCAGTGATTGCATTTCCATGGAATTTGCTGGGCTATGCGTGGGCGCACAATTTGGCGATCGCGCAGCTTTCGACAATTGGCGGAGTGTGGCTGCTGAGTTTTCTCGGCGCGGCATTTTCCGCGGTAGTCGTGTGGGGAATTGGCGAACGGCGCGCCGGTAACCGCACACCGATCTTAATCGCAGTAGTTGCGACGGCCGCGCTGATTTTCGTCATGATTTATGGCGAGCGCTGGGTTCCTTCGGCGACGCCCGACCACGTTGCGCGGCTGGTGCAATCAAATTTTCCGGAGCCGGATAGTTTTCCTCCGGATTGGCTGACCACGCACGCGTGGGAAATCGATCAACTGGAAAAATTAAGCACGGCGCCGGATAAAAATGGAAATCCGCCGGGACTGGTGGTGTGGTCGGAAGTGCCCGCGCCATTTTCAATGCAGGATCCGAAATTTGCAGCGCGAGCAGCCACGATTGCCCGCGGCACGACCGATGGATTTTTGGTGGGCGTCGTGGATTGGAAAGTAGCGCCGGGAAGTCCGTGGCACGTTTATAATAGCGCCGCGCTGATTGATCCCAATGGCCGCGAAGTTTTTCTGTACGACAAAGTTCATCTCGTTCCATTCTCAGAATATTTGCCGTTCGGGGATTGGTTTGCGTTTGTGAAGAAAATTACTTTGGACGTGGGAAATTTCACGCCGGGCACGGAACGAAAAGTCGGGACATTACCGGATGGCCGGCGTTTCGGCGTTTACATTTGCTACGAAGCAGTTTTTCCGAGCGAAGTGCGCCAATTTACCGCGAACGGCGCGGAGTTGCTGATTACCATCTCAAATGACGGGTGGTTCGGACGCACCGATGCGCCTGAACAACATGTGGATATGGCGCGCATTCGCGCCATCGAAAATCGGCGCTGGATGATTCGCTCCACGAATAATGGATATACCGTTTCCGTCGATCCGTATGGCCGCGAAGTAGCGAGCATTCCGACGGACATTCGCGCATCGCTGAACGCTCCTTATGCGTATCGCGATGACATGACTCTGTATGCGCGCTGGGGCGATTGGCTGCCGTGGCTCAGTTTGCTCGCCGGGCTGGGATTTGTAATCATGGGATATACCGCGCGCAAGCAGGCGGCGTAAGCAGAAGTCCGCGCGCAAGAATTATTCGCGAATTATTCTTTTGGGGAAAATAATAAAATGTCAGTGGAACAAATTGAAGATTTAAAGCAGCGCTACGCCGAGCTTAGAGCGCGCATCGCGCTGGTGCGGAGTTATCTTTGAGGTCGCCAAAGACAAAGCCCGCCTGATTGAACTGGATACACTCGCCGCCGAACCGGAATTCTGGAACGATCAAGAACGCGCACAGAAGGTAATGAAGGAACGCAAGAGCGTCGAGGCACGCGTGCAGGCGGAAGCGAAACTGCGCCGCCTGGGCGACGATCTAGAAACGTATCTGCATTTGGCGGAAGAAGAATCAAATGCCGCCGAACGCGATAAGTTGCTGGCTGAAACTGCACGTGAACTCGATGGCGGCGCAAAATTTGTTTCCGAAATTGAAACTACTACGCTGCTTTCCGGAGAGAACGATGCACTGAACGCGATTCTCACTGTGAAATCCGGCGCTGGTGGCACGGAATCGCAGGACTGGACGGCGATGCTTCTGCGCATGTACTTGCGATGGGCGGAGCGCCACGGATTTGTTGCGACGGTAATGGACTCAATGCCGGGCGAAGAAGCGGGAATTAAATCGGCAACTGT
>DATBYL010000103.1:0-4274 GCA_036513735.1 Candidatus Acidiferrales bacterium | reverse complement strand
TCCGGCCACAGCCGCGCCGCTTGAACTTTGGCCGGCGGCATTGTCTCCATTCACCAGATCCGTGACCCACGCCGGGCCGCCCGTCGGAGCAACCAATGCATCGAGTTTGAATTTATCCATCACCGCGTCAATTCCTTCTTTACGCGCCATTCTCAAATTCGCTTCCAGCGCGTCCAAATATTCTTTCGTGGTCAGCGGTCCCTTCGCTTCCGCTTTTATAAACATGTCCTGCCCAAAATAGAACATTTCTTTTTCGTGATTGCGCTCGTTGAAAGCGATCAAATCTTTCAACGTTTTCATCGGCGCGTTCGGCCCTAGTTTTGCAAGATACGCGTTCATGTCCGCTTTCAATTCATACTGCAGCACGAGCGTTTCGTTGTCACCTGTTTTGCCAATCGTGTCGATGTCCGCAGGATCCACCAGAATCGCCCCCTGCTTTTTCATCACGTCCAGCGCCGTTTCCATTAGCGCGTCGACCGTGTCGCTGAATCCAAAATACTTTCGCACCACGCCAATGCGCGCGCCGCGTAAACCATCTGCCAATAAGAATTGTGTATAGTCAGGCACAAATTTCCCCACGCTCGCAATAGTTGCGCTATCGTCTGCGTCCACTCCTGTCAGCACGCCAAGCACAATCGCCGCATCGCGCACCGTTCGGCACATCGGCCCGGCGCTATCTTGCGTGTGCGAAATCGGAATAATTCCAGCGCGACTCACACGCCCGACAGTAGGTTTAATTCCCACCAATCCGTTCGCCGATGAAGGACACACAATCGACCCATCCGTTTCCGTTCCAATGGAGGCAGCGCACAAATTTGCGGACGTCGCCGCTCCAGAACCGGAACTCGATCCGCACGGATTCCTGTCGAGCGAATAAGGATTTTTTGTTAGCCCGCCGCGCCCGCTCCATCCGCTTGTCGAATGACTCGAGCGGATATTTGCCCATTCGCTCGGATTTGTCTTTCCTAAAATTACCGCGCCCGCTTCGCGCAATTTCCGCGCCACAAATGAATCTTTCAACGGCTTCGCGCCGACGAGTGCCAACGAACCAGCGGTCGTCATCATACGATCCGCCGTATCAATGTTGTCCTTAATAAGGATAGGAATTCCGTGCAGGCGAAAATTCATCGTCACCCTTCCGCCTGAGCTGTTCCGCTGGGCGGTGTCGGCAGCATCTTTGAACTCTTTGTCCAACGCGTCAGCAATCGCCAGCGCATCGGGATTCACTTCAATCACGCTGTTAATTTCCGGTCCGTGCTTATCAATTTCTTCAATACGCGCCAAATATTTTTCAGTGATCGAACGCGCCGTGTATTTCCCGGACATCATTCCGTGCTGCAATTCCCCAATCGTAATTTCGTCAAACTCAAATGACGTAACAGGAATCGTCGCGCCACCAATCGCATTTGCCCTCGCCGCATCAAGGTTTGCCTTCTTATCAAGGCTCGTCACTTCAATATGCGGCCGCACCGACCCGCTCAGTTTCGGAGCAATCGCCGCCGCAACCGCGCCAATTATTCCGGTCCGCAAAAACTTTCGCCGCCCGCCAACAAATTTACTTCTTTCTGCCATGCTCACGAACCTCGCCGTCCCAAGAAATTTCCGCGCCAAGATAGTACGCCAATCTCGTTCCACACGGCAGACTCTTATTCCCATCGCGGCACAACCGCCCACCAGCCGGGGCGCTGCAATCATCAGACCTACACGAATTGAAAACCTTTGTTATTCGCCACGCAGCGCGTGAATGCTAGAATGCTCGCCTATGATGAAAAAACTATCTTCGGCTGCGCTTGCCATTTGCTTTGCTCTCTCAGTCATATCCGCGTCGGCCGGCGCAAAGCCGCAAGCTGCCGCCGGGTCTACTCCAAAAGCGGCCGCGCTGAATCTTTACACGATCATTAAGAATCAGGATTGGAAGGCCATGTACTTCATCACAATATTTTCCGCAAAAGTGCGAGCGGATTTGCCGGATGACGCCGATCAATTTGCAGCGGGCATAGCGAAAGGAATCAAAGATTCCGATCCTGACGGAGTTGTCGACAAACTTTTCAAAAGTATTTCGGACATAACAATTGGTGAGCCTGTGATGAATGGAAATTCGGCAGACGTTCCCACTTCTGCGAATCTCACCGTAAATGGAAAGGTGGTCCGCTTCAAAGGCACGGCCCATATGTCCAAGGAAAAAGATGTTTGGAAATGGGATCTGTCGTTCACCGATGATCCGCAACAAGCCACTTCGGTGGGGATACAAGCGCTCCTCGGCAAACCGGACGGTCAGTAAGATCTCGCGATAATTATTTTTGAGACCGGTCTACGAAGCTGCACAAGTCATCCTGCAACGAACCGATCGGGGGCGCTGCCTGAGGGATCAGCGGCGGCGCAGTTCGACGCCATGCCCAGGTTCACTAAACCCATACCTCCAACTCGCAGGCGCGCATGATCTAGTCCCGGTACCGAAGTTCCATTGCGCCCTGAACACGCTCGCACCTATTATTGATTGGGGAAGAGTTGTCTCCGGAATTAGAAACGCACGAATCCCTGAATTCTTCCGCGCGCTTCGCCAACCTTTCAAGCCCTTCTTCCGAATATGCTAAGGTATTTAATCCAGTCGGCGTCATCATGATCACCGGCGCAGAACTCGCATGCCCAAGAAGAAATCCAAATCCGCGGCAATTGGCTCGTCCGACGTGATTGAGCGAACCTACTCGCCCGATCCGCTCACGGATTTGCAGCCCGTCGTTTCCGATCATAACGTTTTAGACGATCCGGAAATTGTTGAGCATCCCGCGGAATTTGTCGGCGGCTCGCAGTCGATTCGCGTTTCTACGATTGAAGACGAAATTGCGGCGGACGTGGACGACCGTCCGACAATTAAGGATATTTTCGGGCCGGGCGGACTACTGAAGCAGTGCATGCCGCAGGGATACGAGCATCGCCGCTCGCAATTGGAGATGGCGGAAATTCTGGAGAGAGCGTTTCAGAAGCGGCAGCACGCGATCGTTGAAGCGGGCACGGGCACCGGAAAAACTTTGGCGTATTTGATTCCCGCGATTCGCAGCGGCAAGCGAATTGTAATTTCCACGGCTACAAAATCCTTACAGGAGCAGCTTTTCAGCAAGGATATTCCATTTCTTCAAAAACACTTTGCGCCAAATTTGAAAGTGGCCGTCATGAAAGGGCGCAGCAATTTTCTGTGCCGATCCAAAGTTCATTACATGGAAGGCCAGCCGGTGCTGAAAGGCATGGACGAAGTGGACTGGTTTTCGCAAATTGCCGACTGGGAAAAGCTCACGGCAACTGGCGACCGCGCCGAGCTGAATTTTCTTCCGGATGACGCCGACCTATGGCATCGGCTGGACGCGCGCCGCGAAGCGTGTACAGGACAGAAATGTCCGGAGTTCAGCAATTGTTTTGTCACGCTGATGCATCAACGCGCCGCCGACGCCGATATCGTAATCGTGAATCACCACCTGTTTTTCGCCGACCTTGCGTTGCGTCAGGACGATTTCGGCAGCATTCTTCCGGAATATGACGCTGTGATTTTCGACGAAGCTCACGAAATCGAAGACGTCGCAGGCGATTATTTCGGCCGGCAAACTTCCAATTATCGTTTCGAGGAACTGGCGCGCGACGCCGAAAATGTTCTTCGCATGATGAGAGAAGGTCCGCCGTCGCTGTTGCGCCGCGCTTCACGAATTCGCGAGCGCGCGCGTACATTTTTTGAAGCATTTCCTCCGCGCGAAGGCCGCTCACCATTCGAGCTGGCGGAACGACAACATTTTCTGGAGCAAAATCACGAAGCATATGACGGTGTATTACAGGCGTTGAAAGCATTCGAGACCGAAATCGCGGCGTCGCCGAACAAGCCTGAGGAGTTCATCAACTTGGCGCGCCGCAGTTTCGAGTTGCGCAAAGAAACTGAATTCCTGATGGAATCGTCCGAACACAACTACGTTTATTGGATGGATCGCCGCAACAAGGGAGTTTTTCTGGCGGCCACACCGATTGATGTAAGTGGAATTCTTCGCGAACATCTTTTCGAGCGATTCGATACTGTCGTGCTCACTTCGGCGACGCTCGCCGTTGGCGGACGATTTGATTTTCTAAAGCAGCGCCTGGGAGTTCCCGCCGCGCTCGAGAAAGTTTTGCCCACGGAATTCGATTACAAAAATCAGGCTCTCTTGTATATTCCAAATCGCATGCCGGATGTGCGCGATCCTTCGTTTTCCGCGAAAGCCGCGGAAGAAATTACGCGTATGTTGGAAATCACGCAG
>DATBYL010000102.1:0-8022 GCA_036513735.1 Candidatus Acidiferrales bacterium | reverse complement strand
CTTGTAATCTTTGTGATTGTCCGAAAGCCATCCCTTGTAAACCGTCTCCTCGTGATCGTCCCACTTGTGGTGTTCCCCGCGACTCGAATCATAAACATCCGTCGTGGAGCCACAACCCGTAATCGCCACCGGCACGATCATCACCGCCGCCAGAAAAAACGCTCCAACAAAATTCCGCATTCGACGCATCGTAAATCCTCCTCGAAACAGCGCGAGCAATTTCCAAACGCAACTCAGCGCCAGTCTCGTCACAGTTAAGATGCTTTGGCGCGATATGAAGTGTCGCTCGCCTCACCGGCCGTTCTAATCTCCGCATAACATGCGGAGATTAAATCGCTATTCTCCGCACGTTATGCGGAGAATAAAACCGCAGCAGCGTGGGAATAGCCTGCGGACCAAGTTACGCGACAACTGGACGGGGCCGATTGATTCTCGTAGGGACAAACCTTCAGGTTGTCCGCGTCTTTGCTTTTTGCCCGCTCTGTCGCCGTTGCCGTCAATTCTGTAGTGGTGCGCTGCTTGCTGCGCCCTCAACGAGCGACGGACCTCGCGTGAGATCATCAATCAAGCGCTCTCACGACATTCCATTGCAAATCGGGTTGTGGGTCCCCCCTCCCCCCATTTTTGTCATGAATATAAAAACAAAGGACTTACGGGCGCGAATTATGCTAAGAATATCATTCTAAAGGACTTACTAAATCCTTTCGATTGATACCCTTGCGCGCTCTTCCGACATCACTGGATTTTTGAGTCCGGCAGGGTGGGCAAAATCGGCCTGGGAACTACTGTCCTAAACGGATCGTCCAAGTCTGCGTTTCAGAGTAGCGCGGTTGGCTGGTTTATGTCAATAGCACTATAGTACCAAGTACTCTATATTTTGCAGAAAAAGTGTGTAAAGCTATTCGAATAGAAAAGCGACCGCCTCGATTCGGTTTTCGTAGGGACAAACCTTCAGGTTGTCCGCGTTTTTTCTTCCCGCCGCCATCCGTCACCGAGAAGGCCAACTCCGCGAGACCTAACCTCGCGTCACCTTCTTCGGCCTTCCACCCAGTTTCCCATTCGCTCTCGACGCCACTCGCTTTGCTCTGCTCCTGGATTTTCCACCAACCTGACCGAGCCGTGCAGCCATCCATTTCTTCGAGCCAAGAAATCCCTCCAACAGTCCCGGCACATAAAGGTCAGCATCCAATTTCGGAAAATAAATTCCAAATCCCGAAGGACTAATTTCTATTTCATCCAGTTGCGAGGGCTTCGCGCGCTCCAATCCCTGCGCATCCCTCGGTGAAAAACTAATACTCAATCGCGAAATCAGATCAACCACGATGAGCCCATTCTTGCGGTCATAGTGCACGCGTACAGCCCTCGCAAGCGCGCTATGAAAATTATTAGCCCGGTGGTATGCCGAGGGAATCAAATCCGAACTTGTGATTAGGCTAGTCGACTCACATGAAGTTCCTATGCCCAAGCGCGTTCTTCCTGAGGTACCTTTCGCGACGCTCATTTGGTTGTTTTTCATAATCGTCGGCGGCCTTCTTTAGCTCGTCCAGATAATGAACCGCCAGTTCCCAAAATACGTTGTTCCTCTCACCGGCTGTTACGAGAGGTTGAATCCTTTGCGCAAACCAACCAAAAAGGTATACCTGTATTTCCTTCGGTACTGCAGCGTAGGACGTCAAATACGCGATTTTTTCCAGGCCACCTAGAAGCCCATTGAAATCGGCGGGATCCTCGGCGTCCCTCTTGCAGTCGTTCGCTTCGAGTTCTTTGATGTGCTTCCTGATGAAGCCCCTCTCCTCAAATAACTGGTTGTGGGCATCAAAGTACCGAGTGAGATTTTCTATTCGCTTGCTCCGGAACTGGAACCACGAGTTAAGGCCGTATGTCAGTAGCGCGCCAATGATTCCAACGATGGTAGCGATGTCTTTCCACTCGGTGAGTGGCGTCTTTATTGCCCACGAACGTACGGCGAATAGCGCCAAAACGAACAGGCACCCCATTAGAAACCAAAGGAAGCTCATTGCCCGAATTCGCAAATAGCGCATTATCCCCTTCTTTCACACTTTGATTCTACCATGCGCGCCAGTACCTGATATAGAATCCGCCAAATGACTCTGGATCAAACACGGGCGCTTTATATCATCGCGGGTTTTGTGGCCTTCGCGTTTCTTTATCGACGAAGGGAAGCGCTAGCCCACGCAATGCGCGGAACAATTGTTGCGTGCGTGTGCACTGGTATCGCCTTTGTGGCCCTTTGGAAAGCTGGCCTATCCCCGCTAGCCGCGTACATCGCTGCATTAGTAATCGGAGTTCTCATCAGACGCGCACAGCCAAGGAGATCGCGCCATATTTCCGCGCGTGCGAAGAGACAGGCCATCGCTAAGTTCGAGAAGGAAACGGGCCAGAGATTCAACCGACGCATCCACGAATTTGACCACAAACTAGCTCACTCGCGCGGGGGCGGGAACGCAGAAGACAACATCCAAGTGCTTACAAGGAAAGAAAATCGTTCCAAGGGCGCGAAGCGTAGATAAAAGCGACGCGGGCACGATTGACACAAGTCAGTCGCTTCGGCTCGCTTCCCGAAGAGCGGATTTGGATCTAGGATGTTCGTAGATGGAGGAAATATGGAGAAGACAATTTGCTGCCGCAAGTGCGGCAAAAGATTTGAAGTCGTGGGAAATCGGGGCAATATGAGGCAGGACTACGAAACGGTGACATGCCCTTACGACCACTGCCATGAACCGAATGAAGTTCTGTGGCCCGTCGACATGCGTTTCTTTGTGAGAATGATTCCTCTGCACATGTAGGATTCATGAATGACGATTATAAGAATCCTAAGAGACTATGTCGAACCGTTCTTTTGTGCGGTTGGCGTAATTTTCGTGTACGCGAAAACCTACGATGCGGTCCATAGCCGCTACCTCGAGTACAAAGGCCGAAGGCTATGGAAGAAGATAGAAGAAGAGGACAAAGGTTGAGACGGCACCAGACAGCTTTGAAGCCAGTTGGATTGCCTGCACGTAGGTTTGATCCTGGGAATGTTTGGTGCGGAAGGAGGGATTCGAACCCTCACACCTTACGGCGCCACCCCCTCAAGATGGTGCGTCTGCCAATTCCGCCACTTCCGCACAGAAGTGAAGAGTTTTGATTCTAACCTGCGAGGCCATCACGAGCAAGCGCGCGTCACACGTGAATTTTATTTCAAACTGAAATTGAAAGTTTTCGCCACGCGCGATCTAAATTATTTATTCGTCGGCGGAGGAGTTGTTGGCGGCGTCACCGGCAGTGGTGCTGGCTTTGCCGGAGCAGGCGCGGACGACGCAGGCTTGCCCAACTTATCAAACACCGAGTGGCTCGCAACTGTGTTGTCCTGACGCACCACCAGAAGCATCGAGGTAATCATGAACATCACGGCGCACCACGTCGTCGCCTTGGAAAGGAATGTTGCAGCGCCGCGCGGACCAAATGCTGTTTGGCTTCCTGCTCCGCCAAACGCGCCAGCTAGATCGGCAGCAGTTCCGCTTTGCAGCAGCACTACAATCGCGAGCACGATGCACACCAAAATATAGAACGTGAGAAGGAGGAACGGCACTTTCCATCCCGCAAAAAGAATTAGTCCTCCGACGAGGAATGAAATCGCCCACTTCACTTCGACTGGCATTTTATTTGCTCCCCTTCAAGTCCAAATGCAAAATCAATTTCAAAAATTTACGATGGACGCGAATGACGCAGCGTCCAAACTTGCTCCGCCCACCAGCGCGCCATCAATTTCCAACTGCGCCATCAAGCCGCGAATGTTGTCCGGCTTCACGCTGCCCCCATAAAGAATCCGCAAGGTCTCCGCAAGGTCTGAGCTGAAGCGGCTGGCGACATGGTTTCGCAAAAATAGGTGCGCGTCACCCGCCATTTCAGGCGTAGCAGTACGTCCAGTGCCGATCGCCCAAACGGGTTCGTATGCAAGCAGAATACGGGAAAACTGCTCATCGGTCAACGAACCAATCCCGCCCGTGCATTGTCGCGCAAGCACCGTCTCAGTGTGATTGGCGTTACGCTCTTCCAAAGTTTCACCGACGCAAACGATCGGAATCAGTCCCGCATCCAGCGCGGCAACAGTTTTCTTCGCGATCATCTCATCCGTTTCGCCGAAAATGTGCCGACGCTCGCTGTGCCCCAAAATTACATAACGGCATCCTGCTTCGACGAGCATTGGCGCGGAGATTTCTCCGGTAAACGCGCCCTGTTTTTCCCAGTGCATGTTCTGCGCGGAAATCGCAATGTTCGATCCGCTCGCAGCTTCCGCCGCCGCGGCCAATGAAGTGAAAGTTGGAGCCACAACAATATCGCAGTGCGTGGTGGATGCGACAAGCGGTTTGAACGCCGAAAAAAACGCGCGTGTTTCCGCGACCGTCTTGAACATTTTCCAATTTCCGGCAATCACAGGTCGTCGCATAATTCGTTTTCCTTAGCCGAAACTATTTATTCGTCAGCGCTTCGACGCCGGGCAATTTTTCTCCGGCCAAAAATTCCAGCGAAGCGCCGCCGCCGGTCGATATGTGGCTGATTTTATCCGCCACGCCGGCTTGATGCACCGCAGCGACGGAATCGCCACCGCCGACAATGCTCGTCGCGCCGCCAGCGGTTGCTTTCGCCACAGCCTGAGCAACGCCGAGAGTTCCTTTTGCGAATGCGGGCATTTCAAAAACGCCCATCGGACCATTCCAAACAATTGTCTTCGCGCGCGAAAGTTCCGCGCCGAATGCCGCCACAGTTTTGGGGCCGATATCCAATCCCATCCAACCGTCTGGCGTTTTGTCGATGTCCACTGTTTGCGTCGCTGCGTCGGCCTTAAATTCGGATGCAATCACATGATCGCTCGGCAGCATAAATTTAAATTCACGCGAGGCGGCATCGGCCAAAAGTTTGCCCGCCAAATCGAGCTTGTCGTTTTCGACGAGCGATTTTCCAATCGCAATTCCCTGCGCCATTAAAAATGTGTACGCCATTCCGCCACCGATCAAAAGCGAATCGGCAATCTTCATCAAGTTCTCGACCACTTCAATCTTGTCTGAAACTTTCGCTCCGCCTAGAATTGCCACGAATGGCCGCTCGGGATTTGAAATCGCTTTGCCGAGATACGCGAGTTCGCGTTCCATCAATAATCCTGCGGCGGACTGTTTCATGAAGCGCGTAATTCCCACAACGGAAGCGTGCGCGCGATGCGCGGAACCAAACGCGTCGCACACAAACATTCCATCGCACAGCGCAGCAAGCTGACGAGAAAAATTCTCGTCATTTGCTTCTTCTTCCGGATGGAAGCGAACATTTTCCAATAGCAGAATTTCGCCATTCGCAAGAGCTTTACTTTTCGTTTCCGCTTCGACGCCAACGCAATCCGAGGAAAATTCCACTTTCGCGTCGAGCAACTCCGCAAGTTTTGCAGCTGCGGGCTGCAAACTATATTTCGGATTTGGCTTCCCTTTTGGACGTCCCAAATGCGAAGCGAGCACGATTCTTGCACCGCGTTCACGCGCTAATTTCAAAGTCGGCAATGTTTCGCGAATCCGCGTGTCGTCTGTAACTTGATACGGCGCGGAATCGGATAGCGGCACATTAAAATCGACGCGAATAAAAACGCGCTTGCCCGACATTTCCAGATCGCGAATGGAAAGTTTATTCATGCGAAGTTGTTGGGTAACTCGCGAAGTTTCTGCGAAGTCCTTAGAACTTCGCCGCCATAAATTTAATTAAATCTTTCACGCGGCTGGAATATCCCCACTCGTTGTCGTACCAGGCCAGAACTTTCACGCAATTTCCGGCCACAACTTTGGTGTATTCCGCGTCCACAATCGCTGAATGCGGATTGCCGCGAAAATCGATGGACACCAATTCTTCCGTGCTATAGGCCAAAATATTTTTCATGGGACCTTCAGCGGCAAGACGCAACGCATTATTCACGCCCTCCACTGTGGCCGGTTTTTCCGTGGTGATCGTCAAATCCACGACGCTTACATTCGGAGTCGGCACGCGCATCGCGTAACCGTCCAATTTTCCTTTCACTTCCGGAATCACCAGATTCAGCGCCTTCGCGGCGCCGGTGGACGTGGGGATCATGGAAAGCGCAGCGGCACGCGCACGACGCAAATCCTTGTGCGGCAAATCCAAAAGTTTCTGGTCATTTGTATAGGAGTGAATCGTGGTCATGGTGCCGTGAACAATTGCAAAAGTGTTCAGCAGAACTTTCGCAACCGGCGCAAGGCAGTTTGTGGTGCAGGAAGCATTTGATACGACGTCATGATTTTTCGGATCGTAAATATTTTCATTTACGCCGAGAACCAGCGTGCAATCCGGGTCCGTAGCCGGCGCGGAAATAATTACTTTTCGTACCGGACCGCGAATATGTTTCCGTGCTTCCGATCCCTTCGTAAATAATCCGGTGGACTCGACCACAATCTGCGCGCCGACCGAAGCCCAATCCAGTTCCGACGGATCTTTCACTTTGAAAACTTTGAAGCTCTTGCCGTCCACTGAAATGGAATCTTCGGTGTGGGTGACGTTGTGAGTCAGATTGCCCAAAATGGAATCGTATTTCAGCAGATAGGCCAAAGTTTTCGCGTCGGTAATATCATTGACCGCGACAATTTCAATTGCCGGATCGCCCAGTGACGCGCGCACAATATTTCGTCCGATGCGGCCAAAACCGTTGATTCCCACTTTAACTGGCATTCTTCCTCCCAAAATAGTTTGAACTTTTTTCCCACTCGACAAGAAACAGTTTAACCGAATGGACGATGCTAGGGTGCGCAGAAAAAATTGTCAACGCTTGCCCCGACGAAAACCCCCGGCCCACCTGAAGGTGGCCCCTACGAAATGCAAATTCTTATCTTGCGCGCTATCACTTTAATAAGCGTAGACTTGTAAGTATGACTCGAACCTCTACGATGCAATGCGTGAAACGTTTCTTACTTCCTTCTGCGATCTTCGGCGCCTGTATTGGCGCGCTTGAATCTGTAATCAAAGGCGGCGCGGCACGGGCAATTTTTGTCACAGCGTCATTTATGATGTTCGTGGCACTGTGGAATCGCCGGAAGCTAAGTTAGAACGCCCGCTGATTAAACCTCACGATTCTTGCGCCGCCGTTTATGGCCGGCATGTTCGCTGTTGCCGGTCTAATTACAAATCAAGAATCAAAGGCTGCTACCCTCAAGGGTAGCTCCACAAGTGCGGCGCCACCCGTGACTGGCGATTTTTGATAACCGTTACTCCTTCCCGGTACAAGAACTACCCGAATGCAAAAACCGCACCCCCGCCCCTCCCCCTTTTTCTGCATGTGTTGCAGATAAAGGACTTACGGGCGCTGATAAAATTATGTTAACCGTACCCCCTCCCCCCGTCCATTTTCCTGTATGTATTGCAAATACAGGAGTTAGCTGGGGGTACCCCACGTATGTATTGCAAACAAAGGACTTAGCCCGAATGAGAAGATCGGACACCTGTTTTCAGGTACTTACGATGATGGCCTAAGTCATTGAATTCTTGAATCCGGCAGGCGGGGCGAGATCCATTTCTGGAATACCGACTAAATGGATCGTCCAAGTCTGCAATTCAGGGTAGCGCGGTTGGGAAGTTTATGTCAAGAAAACTATGGTACCAAGTACTAAATAGATGACCGGAAGGACGTTGGAGGGTGTTCGAATCGGACTTCGAATTGATTACTTAGGTGCCACCGGGAATGAACGAAATGAGTTTACAATTCGACCGACAATAGCTGGTTTGGTCTTACCTTTTGGCCAGCCCGCTTCAATTGTGTACAACCTCGCATTTATGCATTGATCGCGTTGGTATCCCGCTTGCAGTGTGTTCCGATCCCAGTCACCCTCTATTGTCGGCACTTCTTTGATTGTGGTTACGCGTGTTGCGAAACTGTGTTCAAAAGTTTTCCCGGCCCATGCAAACCAATCCGAACAATCCGTTGAAGTGCTCCTGGCGTAAAGACTGACGACGAAGTCGGCGTCCGAGTCCCAG
>DATBYL010000101.1:0-8109 GCA_036513735.1 Candidatus Acidiferrales bacterium | reverse complement strand
GGTGTCTTCGACGTCCGCACAATCCACATCCTCCCCATCGCAGCCGGCGGCCTCGTGATGGGAATCCAACTCGCCTCATGGTTTGGCCGCGCGCGAAGCCAGGATTAGTACGCCCGTGTCTTTTAGATCGTCGCCGTCTTTCTCGGCGACCTCTGCGCCTCTGCGTTGAATACACTTTCTCTTGATACGCGCTCGGCAGTATTCGAATTGATTTCGAATAGCTCTCGGCAATTCTTCCACAAATTATTTCCAAATGAAGAACGATTTCCATTGACAGGCTATGTACCAGTATGCTAACCTGTTTGGCCGGCTCGGAAAAGCGCTCCACTATCTCGTTCCCAAAATGGAACCCGCCCGCCCCGCCGGCAGCTGAAAATCACCCGATCTAGCGCGATTTCGAGAGAATTTCTGTGCAATCGCCATTAAGCCCTTTAGGTTCAATGGTATATGTTAATTGAACAGTAATTGAGCTAAGTCCTTTATTTGCAATACATACGCCACCTGCGCCCGTAAGTCCTTTATCTGCAATACATACAGAAAAAGGGGGAGGGGGGGGGTAATGTTAACAATAATCAGCGCCACTGAGTTCACCCAGTGACGATATTTCGGCACCTCAAGCCGCGCCCTTTACATGCCGCACGCGGAACGATATAAACGCTACTCGCACCACGGTATCTTATGAATCGAGGGATTCAATGACGCGCACGAATTTAGTAGCACCGACACTCCCGTCGGTGCCAGTTTCTCAATCACAACGAATCGCCCCGAAGGCAAGCAAGATCTCCGCCTCGCGAATCCGATCCTCATCCTTAATAACAGTGTGCGCCCTAATCCTCGCCACAATTTTCTCCGCCTCCGCACTTCGCGCGCAATCCAACGAAACCGCGCCAGTCAAAGGTCCAAACGTCGCCGTCGACGCTGCCTACACAGCCAAAATTAAGGAATACACTACGGAAACTTATTTCGGTTCACCGCTCGTCGACTATCTCCCCGCATCAGCAACAGTTCCCACTCCAAAAGAAGTTCTCGGAGACATTGCCGGCGCGCCCGGAATTCTTCCCTACTCCGCTGACGTCTACCGCTATATGCGCATGCTGGAAAAAGCTAGCCCGCGCGTGAAAGTTTTCTCCATCGGAAAAACGGAAGAAGGCCGCGAGATGATCTCCGTCGCAGTTTCTTCCGAAGAAAATCTGAAAAACCTGGACGCAAATCGCGCCAAGCTCGCGCAGCTTGCCGACCCGCGAACAATTAATTTTGACGATGCAAAAGCCGACGCCATCGTCGATCAAGTCGTTCCCGTTTATTACATCACCGGCACAATTCATTCCACGGAAACCGGCGCCCCAACCGCGCTAATGGAATTGGCCTATCGCATCGCCGTCGACGAGAGTCCCTACATCAAGGAAATCCGCGATCGCGTGATCACGCTCATCACTCCCGTCGTGGAAGTGGATGGACGCGACCGCATGGTTGATCTTTACAAATGGCATCTCGTGCATCCGAAAGATAATTGGCCCGGATTAATTTATTGGGGCAAATATGTTGCGCACGATAACAATCGCGACGCGATGGGCGTAACGCTGAAGCTCACCGAAAATGTTCTGAACACTTTCGTCGATTGGGACGCGCAAGTTTTGCACGACCTGCACGAATCCGTTCCCTACCTGTATGACAACACCGCCGGTGACGGCCCGTTCAACGCCTGGGTCGACCCGATTTTGACCAACGAATGGGAAATGCTCGGCTGGCGAAATGTGGCGGACATGACCAAGATGGGCATGCCCGGAGTTTTCACCCACGGAACTTTTGATACCTGGTCACCGGGATACTTAATGTTCATCGCCGCGATGCACAACGGCATCAGCCGCCTGTACGAAACTTTTGGAAATGGCGGCGCCGATACGCTGGTGCGCACGCTCACTCCCAATGAATATGACCGCACCTGGTATCGGCAGGATCCGCCGATGCCGCGCACTTTGTGGTCTCAGCGTGACAACAATAATTATGAAGAGACAGGGTTGCTCACCGCGCTCCACTATTTCGGCGACAGCCGCAAATTCTTCCTAAAGAATTTTTATTTGAAGGCGAAGCGCTCCATTCAAAAGCCGGGACAGGAAGGTCCCGCCGCATACGTTTTACCCGGAGACGATCCGCGTCTCGGAAGCCAAGCAGATTTACTGCGCGTGATGATGAAGCAGCGCGTGGAAATTTCCCGAGCTACTGCGCCATTCAGCGTGACGCTGCCTGCGCCACCGCGCGCACAAGGCGGAGGCCGCGGCGCAGGTGGTGTCGCACAAAACAACGCCGCCGGACAAAATAATGGCGGCGCGGACGCAGATTCAGCGAATGCAGGAGGCGAAGGTGCACGCGGAACTCGCGGCGCGCGGCCAGCTAACATCACCAAAGAATTCCCGGCGGGCAGTTACATCATCCGCATGGATCAGCCCTATTCGCGCATCGCCGATTCCCTTCTCGACTATCAATATTGGGCGCCTGACGATCCGCAGCGTACTCCGTATGACGACACCGGCTGGACTTTCGGCGAACTTTTTAACGTGCAAGTGATTCGCGTGGCCGACGTAAAAGTTTTGGACGCACCAGTTGAGAAAGTCACAAATGTTCGCGCGCCCGGCGGAGTTACCGGCACTGGCCCAATTATCGCGATCAATCACAACGCCGATCCCGCGCTTGCAACTTTGCGATATCGATTCAAAAACGCGAATATTCAAGCCGCCGAAGATTCCTTTGAAGCCGGCGGACATAAATTCAGTCGTGGAAGTTTTATCGTTCGCGGAGCGAACAATTCCGAAATGCAATCCGCGCTGACCGAACTTGGAATTCGCGGATACGCGATTGATGCGGTTCCGTCCGATGTGAAAACACACCCATTGCGAGCAGCTCGCGTCGCTCTGCTTCATACCTGGCAAAGCACGCAGACCGAAGGCTGGTGGCGCATTGCGCTCGACGGTTTGCACATTCCCTACGACTACATCAGCACGCAAACCGTTTCGCACACTCCGGATCTGAACGCGAAGTACGACGTGATTTTGTTTCCGCCAACAGGTGGCGGCGGAAATCCAACCAGCATCATCAAAGGCTCCTACACCGACGCCGGAAATCCGCTGCCGTGGAAAAATACGCCGCTCACTCCGAACCTCGTCGTTGCCGGCGACGATCAAACCGACGATACGCGCCCCGGCCTCGGCTGGGACGGTCTGGAACATTTGCAAGCTTTCGTGCGCAAAGGCGGAGTGCTCGTCACCGTTGCGGACACCGCGAATTTCGCGGCCACGTTCGGAATGCTCGACGGAGT
Source organism: Candidatus Acidiferrales bacterium (assembly GCA_036513735.1). Classification (GTDB taxonomy): domain Bacteria; phylum Acidobacteriota; class Terriglobia; order Acidiferrales; family UBA7541; genus DASTCZ01. The sequence continues at coordinate 4,796 of DATBYL010000101.1, read as the reverse complement.
TTCCGTTTCCTCCGGCCAGCGCGAACGGATCGTCGGCAGTGTAGTGAAAACCCGCATCGTTGACGGCGCAAGTCCCATCGCATACGGCTACGGCGACACTCTTTCCGCATATTGCAATGAAGGCCTCGTCTTCGGCGTGAGCAATATCGCCGGACGCGGCGGCCGTGGCGGAGGCGGCGGTGGAGGTGGCCGAGGCGGCGCCGGCGCTGCGCGTCCAACTGGACGTGGCACCGCAACCGATTTGGATTCCACACCCGGACGCCAGCCGGTCACAATTCCGGAACGTCCTACGGTTCAAACATGGGAAGCTGCGCCTGTCACCGAAGAACAAATGCGAAACAACGTGGGACTGATTCCACCGGCGCTGCGGCCGCGCGTGATTTTCCGATATTCAGAAGCGCGCGATTTGTTGGTTTCGGGTCTCGTCGAAAATGGAGGCGACATCGCGGAACATCCGGCGGTAGTCGATTCGCCCGAAGGCAGCGGACACATAATCCTTTTTTCAACGAATCCAATTTATCGCGGAGAGACCGAAGGAAATTACTCGCTCGTGCTCAACACAATCCTAAATTTTGACAATCTAAACGCCGGCCGCAAGAACGCCGATCGATAAATCGATAAGAAATTATTCGTAGCGCAAAGCGACCATCGGATCGACTCGCATCGCACGGCGTGCGGGAACGTAGCACGCCAAACACGCTACGAAAATTACGAGCACTGCGGCAACTACATAAGTTGTGACGTCATTTGCATTCGCGACGGTGAAATTATTTTGCAGAACTTTTTTCAGCGCGACTGCTCCGGCAGATCCAATAGCAACTCCAATTAGGGAAAGAATCAGTCCCTGACGAATCACCATTCGCATGACGTCGAAGCGATTAGCGCCAAGCGCCATGCGGATTCCAATTTCGCGCGTGCGCCGCGAAACGGAATAAGCGACAACGCCGTAAACGCCGAGCAGCGCGAGGCCGAGTCCAATCGCGCCAAAGAAGTTCAGCAGCATGGTATTCATTCTGTCGTCGCCAGTTTGCTCGCGGATTAGATTATCCATTGTCATTACATGGGTAATCGGCTGATCTTTATCGACCGCCCAAATCTGGCGAGACACGACTGATGCAAGCGCACCCGGATCTTGCTGCGTGCGAATGATCATGTGCAGCGAGCCGGGTCCGCCTTGCAGAATAGGAAAATAAAACTCGGGCTTTGGATTTCCACCGAGAGCCACTTCGTGAGTGTTTGCAACAACGCCGGCGATAGCTGTCCAGTCATTTGTTTTACTCTGACCCATCGTGCTGATGCGTTTTCCAACGACATCCACCGTGCCCCAAAGTTGCTGCGCCATCGCTTCATTGACGATCGCCACTTTTCCGGAATTAGGAACATCATGCTCGGTGAAAAATCTACCGCGCAACAAATGAACGCCGAGCATTTGAAAGTACGATGGTGAAACGTAGCGAACGTGCGCAGTGCGTTCTGTAACGGATCGCGGCTCAACTCCTTCCACTGTGAAGCCCGAAGTCACCATGATAAAACCGCCGAGAACATTGTGGTCAGTGACAGTCACATCAGCAACTCCGGGCAACGCTCGAACGCGCCCGACAAGATCCTGTATTTTCGCGTGCAGCGCGTCGGCGTTGTCATTCGCATTTCGCTCCAACGGTAAATCAAAAGTGAGCAGATGATCGATGCGCATTCCAGTATCGGTTTTCAGAAGCTTGGAAAGTCCGGCGGTTGTAACCACCGCGCCAATCAGAAGAACAAACGCGAGCGCAACTTCCGAAATCACCAGCAGTCCGCCCAATCGCGGCTGACGCGCGCTGCCCATACTCGAACTTCCACCACCGGTTCCATCTTGCAGCGCGGAATTTGGATCGAGGCGCGAAGAGCGAAACGCAGGAGCGATCCCAAACAGAATGCCGGCGAGCAACGAACTTCCCAGTGCAAACCAAAACATGGAAGCATCCGCAGCGATCTCATGAAGGCGCGGCGTGGCCGCTGGAGCAATTCGGCGAAACACATCGACACCAACGAAAGCAAAGATGCCGCCCGCTGCGCCGCCGAGAAGTCCGAGCAAACAACTTTCCACCAGCGCTTGACGAATAATTCTTCCGCGGGATGCGCCGAGCGCGGCGCGCATTGCCATTTCGCGCTGGCGTGCAAATCCACGCGCGAGCAAAAGGCTGGCGAGATTGGCGCAGGCAATCAGGAAAACGAAACTCGCGGCGCCGAAGATCATCAAATATGTGGAACGAACGTCGCTGATTTTGCTGTCGAGTATTGTGGCGGCGTGGAGTTTGTAGCCCGCCTTCAAAACTGGATTGGCATTCACGATATCCTGAGCGACGACCGCGAGTTGGGTTTCCGTTTGAGTTGTCGTAACGCCGGGACGCATTTTGCCGACGACGATGACGTTGAACGCGGTTACATTTTCGCGGTCATCTTTGCTGAGCGTCAGTGGAACCCAAAGATCCGCTCGACTAGGATAAGCAAATCCGCAAGATGCGACGCCAACGACAATGTAATCCTGTTTGTCCAACGTGATTGTGCGGCCGATGACGCCGCGGTCCGCGCCGAAATGCGAGCGCCAGAATGCATCGCTTAGTACGGCGACGCGTCCCTGATTTTCGGTTTGGTCCGACGAGACCAGCAAGCGCCCCTCTTGTGGAGTGACTCCGAAGAGATCGAAGAAACCGTCGGCAGATCGAGCCACGGAAAGATTGGCGGGATCTCCTGACGCGGTTAACGTCATGCCCTCTTCTCGGTACGCAGTGGTCTGTTCAAATGTGGTGACATTCTTATTTATTTGTCCGAAGGCGATCCACGAATTCCCGAGCATCGTGAATTGCGGAAACATCGCGGTGGTCGTAGTGATGGTCACGATGCGCGATGAATCTTTGAAAGGAAGCGGACGCAATACGACCGCGTTCACGACGCTGAACACGGCGGTGTTTGCGCCGATGCCAATAGCGAGAGTGACTACAGCAACGAGAGTGAATCCGGGATTTTTGCGGAGCATGCGCGCGCCGAACTTTAGGTCCTGCCAGAGAGATTCGAGCCATGCGCCTGCGCGAGCGCTGCGGATTTCTTCTTTCAGTTGCTCTGGGCCACCGATACTTATGCGGGCTGCACGTCTTGCTTCATTCGCGTTCAAGCCGTTGGACATTTTTTCCTCCTGAAGAAGATCGGAGTAGCTGCGAACTTCGGCGTCGAGATCGCGTTCGATGTGATCGCGATGGAAGAGGTTGCGAAACATGGAGCGGATTTTGTTCATCGTGTTCACTCGTGGCGCAGCGCGACCATGGGATCTACTTTCATGGCGCGGCGCACCGGGATAAAGCAGGCGGCAAGACCGGCCACCGCAATCAGTGTCACAACCACGGCGAACGTCCACGGATCGGTGGCCGATACGCCCCAAATTTGGCTCGCGAGGAACCTGGTTAACGCATAGCTTGCGAATAGACCTATGACCATTCCCAACGCGATTAGTTGCGCGCCTCTCCCAAGGATCATTTTCAAGATGGTTGACTGTTGCCCGCCCAGGGCCATACGGATTCCAATTTCGCGGCTCTGAAGCGATACTGTGTATGCCATTACACTGAAAATTCCAATGACCACCAGCAGCAAGCCGACTGCTGCCACAGGCGTGGAAATGATCACGCCAAACTCCGGCGTAGCGTAGGTATGTTGTTGGAGAAAGTCCTCCAGTGGGTCGCAGAGTCCTACAATTTCGTTGGGGTTTACTGCCCAAACCTGTTGCTCAACCGCACGCACCATGGAGCTAGATTTCACGCTGGTCTTTAAGAGGATCATGAACGATCCTCGGATTGTATTGGGGATGAAAACCATTGGCTTTGCGGGCTGTTGCGGCCCGAAGTTTTTCACATCGCCGACCACGCCAACAATTTCAAATAGCTCATCCAGCGCAGGCCGAAGTGTTGTCTTGGGCACTTTCACCTCAATCTGCTGACCGACAGGGTTCGCATCACCAAAGAAGTCTCTGGCCAAACGCTGATTGATGACTGCCGCTCGCCGTGCCGCTTGCACATCCTGTTGAGAGAGCCAATTGCCGGAGATCTGGTGGAATCCTAATGTTTGGAAAAGATTCTCGTCCCCACCGTCAAGACTTCCGGCTTCAATATGAGATGCCCCAGGCAGGATGAATTGAGATGGCCACCCTCCGTTGTAACCCGGAAGCGCGTCTTGAACCGTGACATCAACAATGCCCGGTAATGCTTTCAACCTCTCGACGACCTCCTCGCGCGTAGTCTCCTCTTGTGGCGAAATGGCCTTTGCCATGTTCGGACCATTGCCATTCGACGGCGCAAAGGAAAGGATAAGGATATTTTTCGGATTGAAGCCCAGATCGATGTGCTTAAGAACGAAGAAACTTCGAGTCATTAAACCCGCGCCGACCAACAAGACCATGCACAGCGTCACTTCGCTGATTACCAGCGCTGCCCGAAGTGTTCCCTTACTGAATTTTCCGCCCACGCCTTTGCCGCTCCCGACAAGATGGGGTTGGAGATCCCCGCGTGCCACGTGTAGCGCTGGTGCCAATCCACTGACCAACGTTGTGACCAGCGCGATCCCTATAGCAAAGAGCAAGACAGGGGAATTAAGTTCGATCACCGCTTCGCTGGCCACGTTGTTCCATGCCTTTTGATGAATGAACAGATTGACGCCTTTCATACCCAGCCAAGCGACCAAACATCCCACTGTGCAAGCAATCATTGCCAGGACTGAAGTCTCAATCAGAAGTTGCCGCGTGATTCGCCCACGAGTCGCGCCAAGAGCGG